>JBEVJQ010000094.1:0-2500 GCA_040510055.1 Burkholderiaceae bacterium
TACCGACGGGGACGATACTGCCGTCCTCGCGTCGATCAGCCCCCGCGTCACGATCGGCCCCCGCGTCGCGCCGACCGGCCCCCGCGTCACGCGGATCGGCCACTAATCGACTGCGCCGATCTGGTCGATCAGCGTCTTCCACTCGGGGAAGTCCTTGTCGATCTGCGTCAGCACGGCCTTGCGGAACGCCGGCAGGTCCAGTCCGTCTTTCTCTTCGACGAACACCATCCCCTTGGCCTCGAGGTCCTTGCGGTAGCGGGTGCTGGACTCCTCGTCCCACTTCAGGGTTTCGAGGCCGACCTCTGCCATCGTGTCCTCGATGATCTTGCGATCGGCCTCGGGGACCTTCTGCCAGACGCGCTCGTTGACGAACGTCGACAACACCGACTGCATGTGGCTGGTCATCATCACGTACTTCTGGACCTCGTAGAGCTTGAGGTTGAAGATGTTGGGCAGCGGGTTCTCCTGCCCGATGACGAGCCCCGTGGCCAGCGCCGTCGCCAGCTCCGAGACCTCGACCGGCGTGGCCACGGCGCCCATCCCGGTCAGCATCGACGACCAGAGCTTCACCGGCACGCCGCGGTACTTCTTGCCGGCCATATCCTTGGGCGACAGGACCTTTTCCTTGGACGTCAGTTGCCGCGCCCCCTGGTACGAGCTGCCGATGATCCGCATCCCGCCCTTGGCGACGAGCTGGCGGTTGACCTCCTGCAGCGCCGGCGACGATCGCGGGTCGGTCGCCCGCATCGCGTGGGCAGCGTCGCGATAGACGAACGGCGTGTTGAAGACGGCCGTTACGGCGAGGATCTTGCCGAGCGATGCGAAGTCGTGGTGCCCCATCGCGATCGCCCCGGACTTGATGCCGTCGACCATCTCGCCGACGCCGCCGAGCTGCGAATTCGGGAACACCTGGATATCGACGCGGCCCGCGGTCCGTTCCTTGACGAGGCGGGCCAGTTCGTCGGCGTAGCGCGTCTGCGGCGCGTTGGCGACACCGACGTGGGCATAGCGCAGCTTCACCTGCGCCATGGCGGTCCCTGGCAGGACCAGTGCGGCGCCGAGCGCGACACCGGCCGTGACGCCGGCCCCGATGGCAGACCAGGCCCGGCGGCGCGCCGCCCGAAACCCCGGCCGGGGCAGATGTCGATTCATTGTCGTCTCCTCGATGTCTTCCGAGACCGGACACTAGCGGGCGTCGGTTGCGCCGCGCTTTGCGTTCGTCTGGGTCAGGGCGGATCGTAAAGCTTGACGACGGAGGCGGTGTCGAGTTCGGCGTAACCGCGATGGACGAGCATACGGTAGAGCGACAACGCCTGGGCCGCCATCGGTGTCGGCGCCTTCAGCCCGGCGCCGAACTGGCCGACCATCTCCAGGTCCTTGAGCAACTGCCGCGCATAGCCCTGCGGCGCGAACTGCCGCGCGACCATCCGCGGATAAAGGACCTGGAGCAAGGTCCCGTCCGCATGACCGCCGGCCAGGCATTGCGGCAGCCGCGCGGCGTCGATGCCGGCGGCTTCGGCCATGACGACGGCCTCGGCGAGCACGGCGTGGGTGCAACCGACGATCAGCTGGTTCAGCATCTTCGCGGCCAGCCCGCTGCCGATCGGTCCCATGTGGGTGAAGCGCCGGGCAATGGCGGTCACGAGCGGCGTGATCCGCGCGATGTCGGCGTCGGCGCCCCCGGCCATCACGGTCAGCGTGCCCGCGCCGGCGGCCGGCGGCCCGCCGGACACGGGCGCGTCGATCCAGTGACAGCCCGTGGCCTCGTTCAGGCGCGCGGCATAGGCGCGCCCGTCGTCGACCGGAATCGTGGAAAAGTCGATGACCAGCGCGGGCGCGCGGATACCGTGGACCACGCCATCCGGCCCGAATACCGCCTCGGCCACGGCCGCGGTCGTCGGCAGGTTCAGCAGGACGATCTCGCCCCGGGCCGCGACCTCGGCAGCTGACGCCGCGACGTCGACGCCGGCGGCGGCGGCCTGTACCCGGCGGTCATCGGCGATGTCCCAGCCGTGGACGACGAAGCCGCTGCTGACGAGGTGCGTTGCCATCGGTAGGCCCATCAGGCCGATCCCGATGTAGCCGATGGTCGGCAGCGTGGCGTTCATCGCGGGGTCCGTGGCGCTCGTCGCGGCATCCCCGGCGCTCATCGCGGCCTCCGCGGTTCGTGATCCATCGGCAGCGCAGCGTCGATCGGCAGCGCAGTGTCGATCGGCAGCGCATAGATATCGATCGCGTTGGTCTCGAACAGCCGGCGCTGCTCGCCGGCGCCGAAACGGGCGGCGATGCCTCGGAAGCCATTCAGCAGGGTCGCGA
This sequence comes from Burkholderiaceae bacterium, assembly GCA_040510055.1. Classification (GTDB taxonomy): domain Bacteria; phylum Pseudomonadota; class Gammaproteobacteria; order Burkholderiales; family Burkholderiaceae_E; genus Lautropia. The sequence goes on from JBEVJQ010000094.1 coordinate 2,317, forward strand.
AATCGGTGCACAGACCATCGACGGGAAAGTTGCTGGCGAACATGCAGCGGTCGATCCCGAACCAGTCGATCGTTCGCAGAATCGGCGTCTCGTTTTCCGCCGCGCTCCAGTGGGGCGGGTTGGTCAGCCCCAGCCCGGAAATCTTGACGGCGGCGTTGTCACAGGCGGCGAGCCGTTGCATTGC
>JBEVJQ010000095.1:0-13290 GCA_040510055.1 Burkholderiaceae bacterium
GGGACCGACCTTCAAGGAAGCGGCCGGACGTGCACCGCCGGCGACGGCGCCACGGACGATCGACGCGCGCACCGCACGGCTGCTCCAGGGGCCGATCGTCCCGACGTTGCTCGCGATGGCCTGGCCGAACATCCTCGTTATGCTCGCCCAGGCCTCGACCGGTCTGATCGAGACCTGGTGGGTCTCGCACCTCGGCACCGATGCGCTGGCCGGGATGGCGCTGGTGTTCCCGGGTTTCATGATGATGCAGATGCTGTCGGCAGGTGCGATGGGCGGCGGGATCTCGTCGGCGATCGCTCGCGCGCTCGGCGGCAACCGCCGCGACGACGCCGATGCGCTCGTGAGCCACGCGCTGGTCGTCAATCTGGTCCTCGGCCTGGCGTTCTCGGGCCTGTTTCTCGTCTTCGGCGCCTGGCTCTACGCCCGAATGGGCGGGGAAGGCGCATCGCTCGAGGCGGCGCTCGCCTACTCGAACGTGGTGTTCGCCGGCAACGTGTTGATCTGGATGATGAACGCGCTGGCCAGTTGCATCCGGGGAACCGGCAACATGCTGGTGCCGTCGCTGGCGGTGGTCGCGGGCGTCGTGGTGCTGGTGCCGCTGTCGCCGGTGCTGATATTCGGATGGGGACCGATCCCGGCGTTCGGCATTGCTGGCGCTGGCTGGGCGGTGGTGCTGACGACCGGCCTGACTGCGCTCGCGCTGGCGCTCTACATCCTGGCCGGGCGCAGCCTCGTAAAGCTGACCGTGGCGCGGTTTCGCTGGCAGCATTTCGCCGACATCCTCAAGGTCGGTGCCGTGGCCTCGGTCAGCACACTGCAGACGTCGCTGACCGTTGCGCTCACGACCGGGATCGTCGCCGTCGCCGCAGACGCGGCCGGCGTCGCCGGCTACGGGACGGGGGCGCGACTCGAGTACCTGCTGATTCCGCTGGTGTTCGGTCTCGGCGCTCCGCTGGTCGCACTGGTCGGCACGAATATCGGCGCCGGCCAACCGCAACGGGCGCTGCGGATCGCGTTGACCGGCGGGGCGATCGCGTTTGCGCTGTGCGAGGCGGTCGGCCTGGCGGCCGCGCTGTGGCCGGTCGCCTGGCTGAGTCTGTTCGATCAGGATCCGCGGATGCTCGAGGCCGGTGCCGCCTACCTTCGAATCGTCGGGCCGACCTACGGCTTCTTCGGCCTGGGCTTGTGCCTCTACTTTGCCTCGCAGGGTGCCGGCAAGTTGTTGTGGCCATTGCTCGCCGGTACCCTGCGGCTGGTGATCGCCGTCGGCGGCGCCTGGGTCGCCCTTCGGGTGACGGGTTCGCTGGGCTGGGTATTCGCCGCGTTGGCAGTCGCGCTCGTCGTCTATGGGACCGGGCTGACCGCAGCGGTGGCCTCGGGCGCGTGGTTCCGGCGTCCCGGGCCCTGAATCGGCGGGCGGCGCTCCTCCCCGGCGCGGCGTCCCCTCCCCGGATGGTTGCGTCACGGGACCGCGCCGGTCGCCGAGCAACGCGGGCGTCCACTGTTGGCGGGGGCTGATGAGCGTGGCGTTAGCATAGGCGGCGGGACCGCTTGGCGCCCGGCGCGCCCACCGGCATCCGGCGTGCCCCTGCGCGCGCCGGCGTCGGTCGCAAGCCGCGCGGTCGCCATGACGGACCCCTTCCATGAGGAAACATTCGTGACTCGATCAACCCGCGTCTTCGCCTTTGCCCTGGTTGCCGCGCTCGCGGCGGTCGGCGTCGCCCGCGCGGCCGATTACCCGACCCGGCCGGTGAAATGGATCGTTCCCTACCCGCCGGGCGGCACTACCGACGTGCTGGCGCGGGTCATCGCGCAATGGCTGAGCGACAAGATGGGCCAGCCGTTCGTGGTCGACAACCGCGCCGGCGGCGGCAACAACATCGGCACCGAGGCCGCGCTCCATTCGCCACCCGACGGCTACACGATGCTGCTGGTCAATCCGGCCAACGGCATCAACGCCACGCTCTACAAGAACCTCAGTTTCAACTTCATCCGCGACGTCGCCCCGGTGGCCGGCCTCGTGCGTACGCCGAACGTGATGGAGGTGACCAACTCGCTGCCGGCGAAGACGGTGGCCGAGTTCATTGCCTACTGCAAGGCCAACCCGGGCAAGATCAACATGGCCTCGTCGGGCAGTGGCACCTCGGTCCACCTGTCAGGCGAACTCTTCAAGTCGATGACCGGTTGCGACATGGTCCACGTTCCGTACAAGGGCGCGGGCCCAGCGCTGACCGACCTGATCGGTGGCCAGGTGCAGGTGATGTTCGACAACCTGCCATCGTCCATCGGACACATCAAGAGCGGCAAACTGCGGGCGGTTGCCGTCACTTCCGAACAGCGCGCCCCGTCGCTGCCGGACGTGGCGACGGTCGGTGAAACGGTGAAGGGCTACGAGGCGACGGCCTGGTTCGGCATCGGCATGCCGAAGAACACGCCGCGCGAGATCATCGAGAAGGTCAACGCCGAGGTCAATCGGGCGCTCGCCGATCCGAGGATGCGCGAACGCCTGGCCGAACTCGGCGGCAAGCCGATTGCCGGGACGCCGGAGGATTTCGGCAAGGTCATCGCGGCCGAAACCGCCAAGTGGGAGAAAGTCGTCATATCGTCGGGCGCGAAGGCCGAGTAACACCGAACCCGCGAGGCATCTGGCGCGGTCGACCCGATTCATGCCGCGATCGATCAAGCTGTTCCTGCTGTCGATCCGTGACCTGATCGCCTCGGTGGGCCCGAGCCTGGTGCTCGTGGTCGGGCTGCTGGCGGCCGCCTGGTGGTTCGTCGACCCGCAGCCACCGAAGATCCTGTCGCTGGCGACCGGCCCCGATGGCAGCGCAGACGCCGGGTTCGGACAGCGCTATGCGATGGCCTTTCGCGCCGAGGGGGTCGAGGTGAGGCTGGTCCCGACCGCAGGGGCTGCCGACAACCTTCGCCTGCTGCGCGACGGTCAGGTCGATGCGGCCTTCGTCCGCGGCGGCAGCGCCGACCCGGTGGCCGATGACGAAGCAGGGTTGCTCTCGCTGGGTAGTCTGTTCTTCGAGCCGTTGTGGGTGTTCTACCGGATCGACGTAGCGCGGCGCGTCGACCGCAAGACTGCCACGCTCGGGTCGGTGGTCCAGTTGCGTGGCTTGCGCGTGGCCGTCGACAGGCCTGGCAGCGGCGTGCCCGAGATCGTCGAGAACCTGCTGCAGGCAAACCGGATGACCTCGAGCAATCTCGAGCGCGTGAATCTGGAGCCGGCTGCAGCCGCCGCTGCGCTCCAAGCCGGCGAGGTCGACGCGATCGTCCTGTTCTCGGCGCCGCAGTCGCCGCTGGTCCAGCGGCTGCTTCGTGCCAGCGACATCCGGCTGATGAACTTCGGCCAGAGCGAGGCCTACGTGCGGCGCTTCGCGTTCCTGTCGGCGGTGACCCTGCCCCGCGGCGTGGTCGAAATCGCCGACGACCTGCCGCCGCAGGACGTGACGTTGCTCGCCGCGACCACGTCGTTGCTGGCCCGCGAGGACACGCATCCGGCGCTGCGCCAGTTGTTCGCCCGGACGGCGCAGAGGCTGCACGGTGAAGCCGGCTGGTTCAATCGTGCCCGCGACTTCCCGAATACGCGGACCAGCGAACTGCCGGTCAGCAGCGAGGGCGACCGTGCGATCAACGGCACACCGCCGTTCTGGCAGGCTTACCTGCCGTTCTGGGCCAGCAACCTGGTCGAGCGGATGTGGCTCGTGATCGGCGGCGTGCTGGTGCTGTTGTTGCCCCTGTCGCGGATCGTGCCGCCGCTCTACACCTTTCGCGTCCGGCGGCGCGTGTTCCGCTGGTATGCGCGGCTGCGCGAGATCGAGGACCGGATGGACCGCGGCGACGGGGCGCGCAACGACCTGCTCGACGAACTCGACGAACTCGACCGCGTCGCCAACGGCGAGACCGTGCCGCTGTCGCATGCCGAGGAACTCTACGCGCTGCGCTCGAACATCGAAAAGACCCGTCGCCGGCTGCTCGCGAGGCCGCCGAGCGATCCCGACACCGCTGCGAGGGTCGACGCCGCGCCCGGCGGTGCCTGATCGCTGCAGAGGCGCCGGACAGACGCAGACAGGCGCAGCGGCGGCACTACTCCGGCCGCCTGCCCCCGCTATCGCTGCGCCAAAGCCACGCTGCCCCGCGAACCCCGGACGAGTCGCCGTGGCACGCGACGCGGATCGGCGTGTCGATCCGATCGGAGAACACGAATGCACCGATCCCGCGACCGACGTCGTCGGACAACCCGGGCAGGTTCGAGACGCCACCGCCAAGCACGATCACGTCCGGGTCGATGAGGTTGATGACGGTCGCGAGCGCACGCGCCAACCGGCCGCCATAGCGCGAGCGAGCGACCTGCGGACCGTCACGCTGACGCTCGGCGGCGAGCGCCGGCCCGCTCAACCAGGTCTCGATGCAACCGCGCTTGCCGCACCAGCAGGCCGGGCCCGGCGACTCCTCGTCCGAAGCCCAGGGCAGGGGGTTGTGGCCCCATTCGCCGGCGATTGCATGGGCACCGGCATGAACGCGGCCGTCGAGCGCAATGCCCCCGCCGACGCCGGTGCCGAGGATGACGGCAAAGACCACCGCGGCACCGGCCGCGGCACCGTCTACTGCCTCGGATACCGCCAGGCAGTTGGCATCGTTCTGCAGCCGGACCGGCCGGCCGAGGACGCGCGCCAGATCCGCCGCGAGGAACCGGCCGTTGAGCCAGGTCGAATTGGCATTCTTCACCCGACCGGTGGTCGGCGAGACGGCACCGGGCATGCCGATACCGATCGGGGTGTCGGCCGCGGCGAACGGCAGCGTCCGGTCGATCAGCGCCGCGATCGCGGTCAGCGAGCCGTCGTAGTCGTCGCGCGGAGTCGGCACGCGTTCCCGCAGCAGGAAGCTGCCGGCCGGATCGAGCACGGCCACTTCGATCTTGGTGCCGCCGAGATCGATGCCGACCAGGTTGTCGCCCATGAAAGTCGCCGCGGCAGCCTACGGGCGTGATCAGCGCAGCGGCGCGAAAAATGCCCTGATCTCGGCCGCGAGCGCCTCGGGTTGTTCGAGGGCGGCGAAGTGACCGCCCCGCGGCATCTCGGTCCAGCGGCGGATGTCGAACACACGCTCGGCCGAGACCCGCGGCGGCTGCAGTATCTCCTTCGGGAACGCCGCATAGCCCGTGGGGACCGCGATCCGCTTCTCGTCAGGCACCGGCCAGGGCCCGTGCATCCGCGCGAAGTAAGGCCAGAACGACGCACCGATGCAGTTGGTGAACCAGTAGAACGCGATGTCGCCGATCATCTCCTCGCGCGTCAGGGCATTCTCCGGGTCGCCGTCGCAGTCGGTCCAGCGCTGGAATTTCTCGACCAGCCAGGCCGCCAGCCCGACCGGTGAATCGGCGAGCGCGAAGGCCAGCGTCTGCGGCCGCGTCCCCTGGATCCACTGATACCCGGTCTCTTCCTTCAGGAAGGTATCGAGTTCGGTCCGGTACCGCGCTTCTTCGGGATTGTCGGAGCCGAACAAGGTCGCGTCGCGTCGCAGCGGCATCATGTTGAGGTGGATGCCGACGAGCGACTGCGGTTCGGTGGCCGCAAGGCGCGCGGTGATGAACGATCCCCAGTCGCCGCCCTGCGCCCCATAGCTCGGATAGCCGAGTCGTTCGGTCATCAGCGTGTGCAGGATCGCCGCGATCTCCAGCACGCCCTTGCGCGCCTGTCCCGGTCGGAACGACAGCGTATAGCCCGGCAATGACGGCGCGACGACGGTGAACGCGTCGCGGGCGTCGCCGCCATGCGCGGCCGGGTCGGTCAGCAGCGGAATCAGCTTGACGAACTCGAGCACCGAACCGGGCCAGCCGTGCGACAGCAGCAGCGGCAGCGGCGTCGCTCCGCCCGCCGGACCACGCCCGGGAACGTGGATGTAGTGCAGGTCGATGTCGTCGATCCGCATCCGGAACTGCGGCAGTGCGTTCAGCGACGCCTCGGTCCGGCGCCAGTCGTAGTCGGCCTGCCACCATCGGACCAGTTCGCGCAGATAGGCGAGGCTGGTGCCGGTCGACCACGGCGTGAGCGGGGCCTCGTCGGGCCAGCGCGTCTGCGCAAGTCGGCGCCGCAGGTCGTCGATCTCGGCCTGGTCGACGTGGAGTTCGAATGGTGTCGGCTTCATCGGGCTCTCCCCTCGGTTGGTCGTCCTGCGCGGCAGCAACGATGGCATCCGATTCGCGTTGCGGCCCGCCTCGAACCACTTTGGAACAGGACACCGGAATGCAATCGTACGACGACGCTCGGCCTTGCCCTGCTGGCTGCGGACGGCGGCGCAGGTACGATAATCCCGCCATGGCCACCGATGGCCCGCGCGCGAACGATCGCCGGGCGGTCGGAGCGAGACAGGCTCGACAACGCGACCGCGGGGAGACCAACGATGGAAGTCAGGCAGATCGCCGGCGCAATCGGGGCCGAGATCACGGGCATCGACCTGGCACGCGAACTGGCGCCGGCCGAGGCACGGGCCGTGCGCGAGGCGCTGCTCGCTCACGAGGTGATCTTCATCCGCAACCAGCGGCTGTCACCCGATCGCTTCCTCGACTTCGCCAGCAAGATGGGCGAACCGATCGAGTACCCGTTCGTCCGGGGGATCGACGGGTATCCGCAGATCATCGAAGTGAAGAAGCTCGAGCACGAACGCCACAACTTCGGTGGCATCTGGCATTCGGACACGACCTATCTCGACGAGCCGCCGATGGGTTCGATGCTGTTGGCGCTCGAAGTGCCCCCATTCGGCGGTGACACGCTGTTCGCCAGTCAATCGCGCGCCTACGAGGCGCTGTCGGAGACGATGAAGCGGTTGCTCGACGGCCTGGTCGCGATCAACTCGTCGGCCAAGGCCGATGTCTCGCGCACACGCGAGGATCGGATCCGCAGCGACGGCAATAGCGAGGCTGCGGCTCGTGAGTACCGCTCCGAGCATCCCGTGGTCCGGACCCATCCGGAGACCGGTGGCAAGGCGCTCTACGTCAACGTCGCCCACACGGCCGGCATCGTGGGAATGACGGACGACGAGAGCGCGCCGCTGCTCGACTTCCTGTTCCGTCACCAGGTCAGGCCGGAGTTCACTTGCCGGTTCCGCTGGTCAGTGGGGGACGTCGCGTTCTGGGACAACCGCTGCGCCCAGCACAATCCGGTCAACGACTATCACGGCCATCGCCGCGTGATGCATCGGATCACGTTGAAGGGCGATCGGCCGCGCTGAGCGAGGAGAGTGCGATGCTGCAACGGCGTGATCCGAACCTGTGGTGGCGAGACTCGACGCTGCGGTGGCGAGTGCCGACGCGGTGGCGAGTGCCGACGGGCTGGTGGCAAGACTCGACGCTGCGGTGGCGAGACTCGACGCTGCTGCAGATCGTTGCGAGTTGGCTGGCGCGCGCGCTGGCAGCGCCGATCGTGGCTGCCGCCGCACTGTCCACGGTGGCGCCGGCCGCGGCCGAGGATTTCCCGGCACGTCCGGTGAGGATCATCGTGCCTCAGACGCCGGGCGGCGCTTCCGATGCGCTCGCGCGGATCATCGGCCAGCGCCTGTCCGAACGCTGGAAGCAGCCGGTGGTGATCGAGAACCGGCCCGGCGCGGGCGGCAACGTCGGGATGGAGCTCGTGGCCGGCGCTGCGGCCGATGGCTATACGCTGCTGATGAGCTACGTCGGTTCGCAGGCGATCAACGGCGCGCTGTATCGCAGGTTGCCGTTCGATCCGCAGAAGGACTTCGCACCGATCGCGACCGTGGCGACACTGCCATTCGTCGTCGTCACCCGTGATGGTTCACCGATCGTCTCGATCGCGGACCTCGTCGCCGCGGCCAGGAGTCGGCGGGTGACGTTCGGGTCGGCGGGGAACGGCTCGGTCAACCACCTGCTCGGCGAGATGTTCAGTGCCGCTACCGGTACCAGGCTCGAGCACGTACCTTACCGCGGCGCGGCCCCGGCGCTGCAGGACCTGTCGGGCGGTCAGATCGACGTGGTCTTCACCAGCCTGCCGTCGGTGTCTGCGCTGATCCGCGCCGGCAAGCTGAACGCGCTCGCCGTGACCAGCGCGCGCCGCGCGCCCGGCTTCGCTTCGATCCCGACAGTGGCCGAATCGGGGCTGCCCGGTTTCGACGTCAATCCGTGGTTCGGCCTGCTCGGTCCGGCAAAGCTGCCGACCGAAGTCGTCGCGCGAATCAACGCCGACGTCAACGCGCTGCTGGCGCTACCGGAGGTGGCCGAGAGCTTCAAGGCGCAAGGGGCCGAGCCGTATCCTACGAGCCCGTCGGCATTCGCTCGCGAACTCGATGCCGACATCGTCAAGTGGAGCAAGGTCGTCCGCGACTCGGGTGCCCACGTCGACTGAACGGGACCGATCAGTCGACCTTCGCCCCGGAAGCCTTGACGACCTTGCCGAGCCGCGGGATCTCCGAGGCGATCAGCTTGCGCAACTCTTCCGGCGGGCCGCCGCCTGCCGTCAGCCCCACGTCCTGGCGCCTCCGGGCGTTGTCGGGTCAGGCGAGGATCCGTGCCGTTTCCTGTTGCAGCTTCATGACGATCGCCTTCGGCGTTCCGTCCGGGCGAACATCGCCTGCCACGACGTGATCTCGTAGCCCTTGACGCCAGCCTCCTGCATCGTCGTGTAGCCGTCCGGCTTGGCACGGGCCAGTTCGGCCATGCCGATGGAGCCGGCCTGTCCGGGCTAGTTCTCGACCACGAACGACTGTCCGAGCGTCTCGGTCAGTCCGGCACTGACCATCCGGCCGAGGATGTCGGTCGTGCCGCCAGCGACCAGCCGGAACTTACCCGAAGCGTCACCCCGCGTCCGCCGTCGGACCGAGCGCCGATCGCGAGTCCAAGCGCCGATCGCGGGACCGGGCGCCGATCGCGAGTCCAAGCGCCGATCGCGATCCGCGCTCGGGACAACGACGACGCGCGGTGGGCACTGTCGATCGGTTCAGCCGTCGAGCGTGAAGCCGATCTTCAATGTCACCTGCCAGTGGGCGACCCTGCCGTCTGCGACATGGCCCCGAGTCGAGATCACCTCGAACCAGTGGATCCCGTGGACGGTTTTCGCCGCCTTGCTCACGGCATTGCCGATGGCCTGCTCGATCGATTCAGTGGATGAGCCAGTGAGTTCGATGCTCTTGTAGACGTGATCGCTCATTCAGTCCTCCCTTGGGCTGGAGCGGCCGAAGCCGCAAGCGGCAGGTCCAGGGGCGGACTTGCCATGAACCAGAATATCAGTAGGTCGCAGTCGAGCGGTGCCGGCATCCGCAGCGTCCAGACATCACTCGGCCTCGGCTTGGGCACCGTCACGGGACAATCAGGATCCCGGACGTTCACGCGATGTCGGCGCCCCCGGCTACCCCGGCAATCCCGGCAATCCCGGCAGTCCCGGCAATCCGGCAGTCCCGGCAATCCCGATGATCGACGGTGTCGCGCCATCCCAACGAGGCCCTCCTTGCGCCGATTCCGCCTGCGACGGATCCTGTCGATTGCCGCGACTGCGCTGGCGACGGTGGCCCTTGCCTGCGGATGCGCCGGTGGACCGTCGCCGACCGATGGAGTCACGAGCGCCACAGGCGGCAGCTGTCGGCCGATGCCGACAATTGCCGTCGGAGAGGGCAACGGCCGCGTCCGGATGTTGATCGCGACGGCCGTCACCGAGTGGCACCGCTGGGGGTCGCTCGATGTCGATCGCCTGCCGACCGGCGAACCGTGCGCCTGCTTCGCGTCCGGGCGCTGCGTCCCGATAGACGACGGCTGCGGTCGCGAGCAGCAGTCACGGTGGTGCCCGATCGTCAACGAGTACTGGGCGCGGACCTTCGTCGTCTCCGGCCGCTGGTTTCAGCACGACTGTTCGCGTGTCGACGTCTGCGACGCGCGTTGGCCCTCTGCCAGTGCCCCGATCGACACGCCGGCGTGGTCGGCCGCCTTCATCAGCACGATGATGGATCGCGCCGGGCTGGCCGATGACGAGTTCCTCAAGACGCCGTATCACGCCGACTATGTCCGCGCGGCCTACGAGGGTCGGACGTCGGGCCACCGCGTGATCCCGGTCCCGGCGCCGGTGTCGCCGGGCGATCTCGTCTGTTCGCTCCGCGGCGACCTGCGACCCGCGCGGCACGGCCCCTACGCCTTCGGGGCATTGGCCGAAAGCGGGCTGCCGTGGTTCGGCCCCGGCGGTGCCGGGCCGCAGACGGCTGCGATCCGAATCGCCGCCTTGCTGGACAGCCGGCACGCGAGGCGACCGACCCCGATGCATTGCGACCTGGTGGTTGCGATCGACGGTAACGCTGGCGAGGCGCTCGCGATCGGCGGCAACGTCATGCAGTCGGTCGCTCGGGTGCGCTATCGACTCGATGCCGGTGGGCGCGTGTTCGCCGGCGGCGGTGGCGCCGCGCCGTTACTGGTCATGCGACTGCGTCGACCGGCACCCGATCCCGGCGATTCCGGGACTGCGCCGACCGGACGCTAGACACCATCGTCGGCCACTCATCGCGGGCGACTGGTCTGGCCCGCTTCGCCCTGGCGAAGAAGGTGGCGAACGGCCAAGGCCGTCGGCGATGTCGAGGCACCGGCCACGCCCCTCAGGCCGTGGACGTCGCGGTCGCCACCGGGGTGTGCTCGGAATCGACGGAGCGCGTGACCGTGACGACCTTGCTGACCAATTGCGCGCTGCCCACGAAGGTGGCGAACGCAGTGTCGGCGGCATCGCGCCCGACACCGATCCTCACCAGGCCATCGCTCGGGGCCATGCCGGTCGGATCGAACAGGTACCAGTCGCCATCGAGGAATGCCTCGAAGAAGCCGTGGAAGTCCTGGGGCTCGACCCCGACGCCATAGCCGGAAACGTAGCGCGCCGGAATGCCGAGCGCGCGGCAGAGCGAGATCGCGACGTGGGCGAAGTCGCGGCAGACGCCGGCACGCTGGAGCAGCACATCGGCCGTCCCGCTCGAGGCATCCGTGACCCCGGCGACGTAGGCGAGGTTGTCTCGCACCCAGTCGCTGATCGTCCGGACACGGCCGTAGCCCGGCGCGATCTCGCCGAACTCGCGTACTACGAAATCGATCAACTTGTCAGACTCGCAATACCGGCTCGGATTCAGGTACCAGAGCACGTCGGACGGAAACTGCCCGAACGGCAACTCGGTGAGCTTCGATGGGTCGTCGTGCTGTGGATCGATCTTTACGGACGCGTCGTAGCTGATCTTCAGGTTGCCCGGCGGAGCCGACAGCCGCATCAACTGGTGTCCACCGGACCCGTAGGGCAGGTGCTCGACCGCATGATCGGGTTCGACACGCAGCAGTTCCTTCAACACCTTCTGACGGTCGGTGCGCGCCGCGAGGATGGAGAAGTAGAAACTGCAGTCGCTCGCGAGCTGGTATTCCAGTTCGGTGTGAATTTCGATGAGGCTCATGTTTCGATGGTGATTGGGCAGTTCGGGTTCGTCGGCCGCCGTGAACGCAACCTGACGCCACTACGAACGCGACCGAATGCAACTACGGTGCCTGCCGCGCCGCCCGATGCTGGTGCAGCGGCTCGATCAGGCGCGCGGCCGAGTAGTCAGGGCTGACGCGCAGCCGACATTGGCTGGTCGAACACGTCGACGATGGCCGCGAGAAGGCGCGGACCGCGTCTAACGCGACGGCTCGGGGGCTCGTTCGCCGATGGTAGCGGCCGTCGCGCTCCAGAGTCGCTGCGACCAGTCCATCGGAAAGTCGTCGAGCGAACTCTTGAGCCGCTGATGCCACCAATCATGGGCAGTGCCCAGTTCGGTGGCGGTGAAGCGCGTCCGTCGCAGTTCGCGTTCGCCGGAGTGCATGATGATGACGTCGATCGGAAAGTCGACATCGACGACGCTGGCCCGGGTCGCGTCGAACGCCAGGTAGGCGAGGGCGACGGCCTGCTCCAGCGGGGTGTCATAGCGCAGCAGTCGATCGAGGATCGGCTTGCCATAGGACGTGCGGCCGATGATGAAGTACGGCGAATCGGGTGTCGCGTCGACCCAGTTGCCTTCGGGGAACACCTGGAACAGCGTCGGCTCCGGATCATTGGCGAACTGGCCGCCGAGGATCGCGTGCAGGTTGAAGGTCAGACCCCCGGCCTTCAGCGCTTCCTCGTCCTCATCGCGCACGCGCTTGAGTTGATTGCCGAACGCCGAGGCCAGTTGATGCATCCGCGGGAACGCGGACGGAAGCGCTGCGAGTTCGTCCTCGAGGCGCATTGCGGTCTTGTCGCGAACCGAGCGCAGCCCGGACGTCATCAGGAAGGCCGAGCGGTCGCCATGGTCGATTCGCGACAGCTTTGCTTTGCTGGAGATCTGCTCGCCGCGCACGATCTGGGTGTCGGCCAGCGCCACGAGGCCTTGCTGGACACGAACGCCGATGCAGAACGTCAAGGGGTCTCCTGGATTCGAAGCGTCGAGGACGAGCGGGAATTGGAAGGAACGAGCGGGAATTCTAGTCGGCGCGACCCGCCCCGGCGGACATCTCCGCCGGACGGTCCAGGGACGTGGCGCGCGGCGCGAATTGCTCTCGATCGGGTCGTCGTGGCACCGGATCGATGCAACGAAGCGAGCCGAGATCAGGCAAAAGCGGGAGGGAGAAGCGCGGAGACCCGAGCTGAGGCGCGTGGCGCGCATGAGAAGCTGGCGTCGCGTGGGGATGATGGTCGGGGTGAGAGGATTCGAACCTCCGGCCTCTACGTCCCGAACGTAGCGCTCTACCAGGCTAAGCTACACCCCGACGACCCGGGCCGGCATGCGCCAACGTCAGCGTGTCCGCGACACCGAGTAAGCCGGCAAGTATATCAAAGCGTCCCGCTGCTCGGACGCCGGCAGATCGGTGACGAGCGAGGCCGCCACCTCCGCTTCGCGCCGCGCGAGGTTCCGTGTGTAGTCGAGCGCACCAGTCCGGTCGATCGCCGCCAGGATGTCTTCGAAGCGCTTCGAGCCACCGGTCTCGATCGCTTCTCGAACCACGGCGCGTTCGGCGGCGGTTCCCGACTGCATCACCCTGATCAGCGGCAATGTCGGCTTTCCCTCTCGCAGGTCGTCGCCGATGTTCTTGCCCAGTTCGCCCGCGGCCCCGGAGTAGTCGAGCACATCGTCGATCAGCTGGAAGGCCGTTCCGAGATGCCGCCCATAGGCCGCCGCCGCGGCCTCGACACCGGCGTCGCCGCCAGCGAGGACCGCGCCGATCCGGGCGGCAGCCTCGAACAAGCGCCCGGTCTTGTAGCGGATCACCTGCAGATAGGCCGCCTCATCGACGTCCGGGTCGTGACA
>JBEVJQ010000096.1:0-5908 GCA_040510055.1 Burkholderiaceae bacterium
GTGCGTCCTTCGAACTGACCCCGCGCGAGAAGGGAATGAACGGCTCGATCGAGAGGGCCAAGGAGTTGTTGGCGAATACCAAGGATGGGTGGATGCCGCAGCAGTTCGAGAATCCGGCGAACATCGACGTCCACGAGAAGCACACCGCCAAGGAGATCCTCGCCGACTTTCCCAAGGGCTTCGATTACCTGATCACCGGGGTCGGCACGGGCGGCCACATCACCGGTTGCGCCCGCGTCCTCAAGAAGATCTGGCCGGACCTGAAGGTGTTCGCAGTCGAGCCGACGGCCTCGGCGGTGATCTCGGGCGGCAAGCCGTCGCCGCACCCGATCCAGGGAATCGGCGCCGGCTTCATCCCGAAGAACCTCGAGACCGAACTGCTGACCGGCGTGATCCAGGTCGAAGCCGAAGACGCCAAGGAATACGCGCGACGCTGCGCCGCCGAGGAAGGAATCCTGATCGGCATTTCGTCGGGCGCGGCGCTGGCCGCGATCGCCAAGCAGTTGCCCGACATGCCTGCAGGCGCCCGCGTGCTCGGCTTCAACTACGACAGTGGCGAGCGCTACCTGTCGATCGAAGGGTTCCTGCCGGCCTGATCGCAGCGGCAACCGCCTCCGACCTGGTCTCCCTGGGTCGTCCGTGGCACGGCCGCCGGAACCGGCGCCTCGTCGCCTGGGCTGGGAGGCGGTGGCGAACCGCTCGAGATGTTGGCGGGCGTCGACAGCGCAAGCGTTTTCGCGACAACGGTCGCGCGCTTCGGTCGGTGATGGCGACGCCGACCCGGACCTGGCCGGCGGCGGACGGATAATGAACGGACACCAGCCGACGGCCGCCGGCCCGATACGATGACCGACGTCCTCTCCGAGCCCCGCCTGCCCTCGCCCTCGCGCGCCGAGGCCGACTGCCTGGCCGAAGTCGTGAAGGCACTCGACGGCGCCATCGACTGGACCCAGGCCGCGGCGCGCGCCCGCCCGTGGATCGTCGACGCCCGCGAGCGACCGGCGCCGTTCTGGGCACTGGAATCGCTGCTCCACGAGTACCCGATCTCGTCGCGCGAAGGCCTGGCGCTGATGCGGATGGCTGAAGCGTTGCTGCGGATTCCCGATGCCGAGACCGCGATCGCGCTCGCCAGCGACCAGCTCGGCAGTGCCCGATTCGACGACGGCCAATTGACGTCGAAGGCGATCGGGCTGTCCAAGTTCCTGCTGCCCGGGCACCTCGGCAAGGGACTGTTCGGCCGTCTCGGCTCGCGGACGGTCGTGGCCGCAGCGATCCGCGCGGTGCAACTCCTCGGCCGCCAGTTCGTGTTCGGCCAGACGCTGGAAGAGGCGCTCGCGGCCGCCGCCGACACCCGCAGCAAGCGGCCGAACCTGCACTACTCGTTCGACATGCTCGGCGAAGGCGCCCGGACCGGCCACGACGCCGACCGCTACCTCGAGGCCTATGCCGATGCCGTCACGGCAATCGGCAATCACGCCCCTACCGACCCGCGCCATGCCGATGGAATCTCGATCAAGCTGTCGGCGATTCATCCGCGCTACGAGGCGCTGAATCGCGACGACTGCATGCCTGCGCTGTTGGCGCGCGTCTGGCCGTTGTGTGCCCGCGCGGCCGCTGCCGGGATGAACCTCACCATCGACGCCGAGGAGAGCGAGCGACTCGAACTGTCGCTCGCGATCTTCGATGCACTGGCGGCGCGCGCCCACGACGAGTTGCCCGGGTGGCGCGGGCTCGGGCTGGCCGTGCAAGCCTACCAGACACGAGCACTGGCGGTGATCGACCATCTGGTCGCGCTCGCGCGGCGCCTCAACCAGCCGTTGATGGTTCGCCTGGTCAAGGGCGCCTATTGGGACACCGAGATCAAGCGTGCCCAGGAACTCGGCCTGCCGGCGTTCGCCGTCTGGAGCCGCAAGCCCCATACCGACCTGGCCTATCTCGCCTGCGCCGCGCGGCTGTTCGCGGCCGCGCCGTTGATCTATCCGCAATTCGCGTCGCACAACGCGCTGACCATCGGCGCGATCCTGGCAATCGCCGATCACGCCCGGGCGCGGCTGCGTGCCACGGCCGCCGTCGAACCGCTGTTCGAATTGCAACGACTGCACGGCATGGGCGACGGCATCTATCGCGGCGTCCTCGACGATCCGGCAATCCATTGCCGGGTCTACGCGCCGGTCGGCCAGCACCGCGATCTGCTCGCCTACCTGGTGCGGCGGCTGCTCGAGAACGGCGCCAACTCGTCGTTCGTCAATCAGTTGCACGACGACCGGATCCCCCTCGAGCGGCTGTTGGCACCACCGATCTCGATGCTGGACGCGGGCGGCAGTGCGGCGAAGTCCGTCGGCCGCGGCGGCGGGCGGGCGACGAAGACCGCTGCCGGTTCTGCCGCCACGTCGGCCGCCGCATCCGCTCCACCTACCCGCTTCGCCGCCTCCGCCTTTGCCGTAGCGGCTGTCCCCTCCGCTTCCTCCGCTTCCTCCGCTTCCTCCGCTTCCTCTGCCTCCTCCGCTGCCTCGGCTGCCTCCGCTCCCTCCGCCACAGCCGCTGCCGCGGCTGCTGCCGTGGTCCTACCGGCCGAGATCTTCGGAGCCCGGCGCAACAGCGAAGGTGTCGACCTGTCGGATACCCGTGCGCTGACCCCGCTGGTCGCGGCCGTGGCCACGCCCGGCAGCTGGCAGCGGTCGCGACCGACCGACCTCGGCATCGATACCATCGACCTCGTGCTCGAGCGATTGGCCCGCGGCCAGCGAGCGTGGGGCGCGATCGACGACCCATCGCGCGTCGAAACCCGGGCCGCGACGCTCGAACGGGCGGCCGACCTGCTGCAGTCGCGGCTGCCGTCGTTCTGCGCGCTGCTGGTCCGCGAGGCCGGCAAGACCTACGGCGATGCCGTCGCCGAAGTGCGCGAGGCGATCGACTTCCTGCGCTACTACGCGGCCCGCGCCCGGATCGACCTCGTTCCCGAGCCACTGCCCGGCCCGACCGGCGAAGCCAACACCCTGACCCTCGCCGGCCGCGGAGTGTTCGTCGCGATCAGCCCGTGGAACTTCCCGCTTGCGATCTTCACCGGCCAGATCGCCGCCGCACTGGTCGCCGGCAACGCCGTGGCGGCCAAGCCCGCCGAACAGACGCCGGTGATCGCTGCCGCAATGGTCGACCTGCTGCATGAGGCCGGCATACCGGCCAACGCACTGGCGCTCGCCCCTGGTCCCGGCGAGACGGTCGGCGCGGCGCTGGTCGCTCATCCGCGCTGCGCCGGCGTCGTCTTCACCGGATCGACGACGGTGGCGAAAGCGATCCATCGCGCGCTCGCCGACGGCGACGGACCGATCCGGCCGCTGATCGCCGAAACCGGTGGCGTCAACGCGATGATCGTCGATTCGAGCGCATTGCCCGAGCAGGTCTGCGACGCAGTGATCGCCAGTGCGTTTCGCTCGGCCGGCCAGCGCTGCTCGGCGCTGCGCCTACTCTGCCTGCACGAGGCGATCGCCG
The DNA here is from genome assembly GCA_040510055.1 of Burkholderiaceae bacterium. Lineage (GTDB taxonomy): Bacteria > Pseudomonadota > Gammaproteobacteria > Burkholderiales > Burkholderiaceae_E > Lautropia. The sequence continues at coordinate 3,490 of JBEVJQ010000096.1, forward strand.
AGCCGATGGTCGCGATGATCCGCGGCGCAATGGCTACGCTGCGCCTCGGCGACCCGTCGGATCCGTCGGTCGACGTCGGGCCGCTGATCGACCGGCCCGCGGCCGACATGGTGCGCCGGCAGGTCGCGACGCTGCTCGCCCATGGCCGGCTGCTGTTCGGCGGGGTCGAACCGGCGGCTGACGTCAGTCCGGGGATCGTCGGCGGCAGGGGCGACGGTCGCCCCGTGCGGAGCGCCGCGGGCGCGACCGTGCGCCGCGGCAGCAGCGACAGCGGCGGCGGCCTCGACGGAGAACCCATCGCTCCGGGGCGTTTCGTCGCGCCGACGCTGATCGAGATCGACGCGGTCGAATCGGTCCGGGAGGAGATCTTCGGGCCGGTGCTGCAGGTCTGCCGCTGGCACGGCGATCCACTCGAACTGGTCGAGCGGATCAACGGTCTGGGGTACGGATTGACGCTCGGGATCCAGTCGCGGGTCGACACGCGGGTCGGCGAACTCGCGGCGCTGGCGCGGATCGGCAATGTCTACGTCAATCGAAACATGATCGGGGCCGTCGTCGGGAGCCAGCCGTTCGGCGGTGAGGGGCTGTCGGGCAGCGGGCCGAAGGCCGGCGGGCCGCACTACCTGCCACGGTTCTGTCGCGAGCAGACCGTGACGGTGAACACCGCGGCGGCGGGGGGGAATGCGGAGTTGCTGGCAGCCGGACGGGCATAGCGGGCTGCGGCGCGCAGCAAGCTCTCCGCGCGGGCAGCTGATCGAGAACGGCAGCCGGCGCAGACGCCAGTCCGGATCCGAGCCTTGCAAAAGGCTCGAAAAGCAGCAATTCTCGACCCCGTCGTTCTGCCGGTCCTGGCGCGCGGAGGCCCCCATGCAAGCGTTTCGCCATTCTCTCGCTGTTCTCGCGGCGCTCGCCGCGCTCATGCTCGGACCTGCAACCGCGGCCCAGGCCCAGGAGTTCCCCTCGCGCCCGATCCAGGTCGTCGTCCCCTATGCGCCTGGGGGCGCTTCCGACACCATGGCACGAACTGTTGCCCCGAAGCTCAGCGAACTCCTCGGCCAGTCCGTCGTCATCGAGAACAAGCCCGGCGGCAACACGAACATCGGAGCGCAAAGCGTCGCGCATGCCGCCGCCAACGGCTACACGTTGCTGTTCTCGAACGATGCGACCTACACGTTCAACCCGGCGCTGTTCCGCACGCTGCCGTACGACATGAAGCGCGACTTTGCGCCGGTGGCCACGGTGGCCTACATGAACCTCGCGATGGTTGTCCCGGCCAGCCTTCCGATCGACAACTTCGCCGAGTTCGTCAGCTGGGCCAGGCAGAACAGCGGGAAGATCAGCTACGCGTCCTACGGCGTCGGCAGCCAGGCGCACATCATGGGCGAGACCTTCAAGAAGGTCACCGGTATCGATGCGGTGCACGTCCCCTACAAGGGAGCGGCACCGGCCACGGCGTCGGTGGTCGCCAACGAAACGGCGTTCACGTTTCCGACGCTGGCAACCGCGCAGGGCTTCATCCAGAGCGGAAAGGTCAAGGTGATCGCGATCTCGGGTGACGTCCGCTCCAGGCTCGTGCCCGAGACCCCGACCTTCGCCGAGGTGGGCATGCAGGACATGAATATCGGCGCCTGGTATGGCTTCTTCGCGCCGAAGGCCACGCCCACGGCCGCGATCGATCGCGTCAACCGGGCGGTGCGCACGATGCTGTCGGACAAGGGCTTCGTCGAGGAACAACTGGTGAAGAAAGGGATGCTCCCGATGAGCCTGACGCCGGACCAGGTTGCCGACCTGCTCGCGCGCGAGACCGAGCGGATCGCGCGGATCGTCAAGCAGTCCGGCGCGACCGTCGAATAGGCACGATGCCCGAGAAGTCCTGGAGCAGCCGTGCCTGGAGCAGGCCGTCCCTGGAGTAGCCGTGCCTGGAGCAGCCGTCCCTGGAGCAGCCATGCCGGGAGCACCGTGCTTGAAGCCTGCGGCCTGGCTCCCGCCCGCGGCGGCATCTCAGGCGCCATTGCGCTCGACTCGCGCCTTCAACGCGCGATTCATGGCAACGAAACCGGCCCTCGTCCGCGCTTCCATGTCGCCGCGCATGATCAGCGGCGCAAGGATTCCGGAAAAGCATTCCTCGTGGACGAACCCGCACGAGTCCGGCGTCAGCGGCGCCAGGCGGAACGAATGCTCGCCGTCGAAGACGCCACGGACCAGCACTCGCCCGCGCCAGCGGAACTCCCGCTCTGGCTCGCAGACCAGGACCTCGGGGGCGAACGACATCGGCCGACCCCCCGCGGGTTCAATCGTGACCTGAAGCCTTGCCCCGGTCGTGGCGCTGCCGGCAACGCCGCGAACGAACGGGTTCCAACCAGGATAGCTGGGGAAATCCATCAACACGGCCCAGACGCGGGCGGCGGGCGCGGCGATG
>JBEVJQ010000097.1:0-7409 GCA_040510055.1 Burkholderiaceae bacterium
CCGGGCATGACGGCTCGAACAATCTGCCTGGTATCAAGGACCCGCTGGTCGACGCGATCATCGATGGCCTGCTGCGCGCCGAGACCCGAGACGAACTCGTGGTCGCGGCCAAGGTGCTCGATCGGGCACTGCGACGTGGCTGGTACCTGGTGCCGCACTACCACCTTGCCACGCACCGGATCGCCCACGCCCGCTGGCTCCGGTATCCGAAGCCGCTGCCGAAGTACTTCGGCGCCGATGCCTGGACCACGAAGACCTGGTGGAGCGAGCGGTGATCGGCTACGTCGCGCGCCGCGTGCTGTTGATGGTCCCGACGCTGTTCGGCATCCTGCTGGTCAGCTTCCTCATCATCCAGTTCGTTCCCGGCGGCCCCGTCGATCAGCTCGTTCAGGAACTGACAGGGCGCGGCCGGGGCGGCGAGGTCGCTGCCGCTGCGCCGGGCTACCGCGGCGCCCAGGGCGTCGCGCCCGAGCAGCTCGAGCGGATCAAGGCGCTCTACGGCTTCGACCGGCCGGCGCCCGAACGGTTCTGGGAAATGCTCAAGCGCTACGCGCGCTTCGACCTCGGCACCAGCTACTTCTACCAGAAATCGGTCTGGGGGTTGATCAAGGAGAAGCTTCCCGTCTCGATCAGCCTGGGCGTCTGGAGCTTCCTGCTGGTCTACCTGATCTCGATCCCGCTCGGAATCGCCAAGGCGTTGCGCAACGGCAGCCGTTTCGATCTCTGGACCAGCACGGCAATTCTCGTGGGCTACGCCATTCCCGGATTCGTGCTCGGCGTGGCGTTGCTGGTGTTGTTTGGCGGCGGCTCGTTCCTGGCGTTGTTTCCGTTGCGCGGGCTGACCTCGGACGACTTCGCCTCGCTGAGCCCGATCGGCAAGGTGCTCGACTACTTCTGGCACCTGGCCCTGCCGCTGGCGTGCCTCACCGTCGGCAGCTTCGCCGTCACGACGATGCTGACCAAGAACGTGTTCCTCGAGGAGATCGGTCGGCAGTACGTGCTGACGGCACGGGCCAAGGGGCTGTCCGAACGACGGGTGTTCTATCGCCACGTGTTTCGCAACGCGCTGATCCCGCTGGTGACCGCGTTTCCGGCCGCATTCGTCGGTGCGTTCTTCACCGGCTCGCTGCTGATCGAGACCCTGTTCTCGCTCGACGGGTTGGGTCTGCTGTCCTATGACGCGGTCATCAAGCGCGACTATCCCGTGGTCATGGGTTCGCTCTATCTGTTCTCGTTGATCGGACTGGTGACCAAGCTGATCACCGACCTTGCCTACACCTGGGTCGACCCACGCGTGAGCTTCGCGGCATGATGCCGACGGCGCGGCAGTCGACGCCGGCGATCGGGCCGAGCGCGCAGCCGTCGGACGCGCCAGCGGTCGCGCCGGAACTGCAGCCGTCGACCTCGCCGGCGCTCGACCCCGAACTGCAGCCGTCGAACCCGCCGGCGTTCGACCCCGAACTGCAGCCGTCGAACCCGCCGGCGTTCGAGCCGGAAGTGCAGCGGCAGTTTTCGCCAGCGTCCGGGCCGGAAGAGTTGTCGCCGGCGACGATCGCGACGCCGTCGATCTCGCCGGGTCGACGCGGCTGGCTGCGCTTCAAGCGCAATCGCCGCGGCTATCGCAGCCTCTGGATCTTCTCCATCCTGTTCGTCCTGAGTCTCGGGGCAGAACTGCTGTCGAACGATCGTCCGATCATCGCCCGCCACGACGGCACGTGGTACGTGCCGTTGCTCCGTGACTATCCGGAAATCACATTCGGCGGCGACTTCCGGACCCGGACCGACTGGCTCGACCCGTTCATCCGCGCGCAGTTCGAACGGCCCGGCAACCTTGCCCTGTGGCCGCCGAACCATTACCGGTTCGACACGCTGAACTACTTCGCACCGAGTCCCAACCCGGCCGCGCCGTCGGCGGTCAACTGGTTCGGCACCGATGACCGCGGTCGCGACGTGCTGGCGCGGCTGATCTACGGCTTCCGGCTCTCGGTCCTGTTCGGGCTCGCGCTGACGGCAATCGGCATCGTGCTCGGGATCGTCCTGGGCGCGATCCAGGGCTACTTCGCCGGTCGCACCGACCTGATCCTGCAGCGGTTGATCGAGGTCTGGTCGTCGATACCGGAACTGTATCTGCTGCTCATCCTGGCGTCGGTGTTCGATCCGTCGATCTGGATCCTGCTCGCGATCCTGTCGCTGTTCGGCTGGATGGGGCTGTCGGACTACGTTCGCGCCGAGTTCCTGCGCAACCGATCGCTCGAGTACGTGACCGCGGCCCGCGCCCTGGGGCTTCGCGACCGGACCATCATCGCCCGCCACGTGCTGCCCAATTCGCTGACGCCGGTCATCGCCTTCCTGCCGTTCCGGATGAGCGCGGCGATCGTGGCGCTGACCAGTCTCGACTTCCTCGGCCTGGGCGTGCCCTCGTCGACGCCGAGCCTCGGCGAGTTGCTGGCACAAGGCAAGGCCAACCTCGATGCCTGGTGGATCTCGCTGCCGACGTTCGCCGTCCTGGTCGGAACGCTGTTGCTGCTGATCTTCATCGGCGAAGCGCTGCGCGATGCACTCGATACGCGGCGGGGCTGAGTGTCGTCTACTCGTGACGATGCACTCGACACCCGGCGGGGTGAGTGTCGTCTACTCGTGAAACAGGCACCGGGTGCGGGGACATGACGAGATGAGCGAGCGCCTGCTGGAGGTCGACGACCTCTCCGTCGCCTTTCAGGGTCCGCTGGCAGCGTCGACCGTCGTCGATCGGGTCAGCTTCACGATCGGTCGCGGCGAACGCTATGCGCTGGTCGGCGAGTCCGGGTCGGGCAAGTCGGTGACGGCCCAGGCGCTGATGCGACTACAGCCCGATGCGACGGTGACAGGATCGATCCGATTCGGTGACCTCGAGGTGACAACGGCCTCGCCCCGGCGATTGCGCGAGCTTCGGGGACGGCGGATCGCGATGATCTTCCAGGAGCCGATGTCGGCGCTGAACCCGCTGTCCCCGGTTGGCGACCAGATCAGCGAGGTACTCGTCGTCCATCAGGCCGAGCGCCGCGAGTCGGCGCGGCGAAAGGCGGTGGCGCTGCTCGAGCGCTGCCGGATCGGCGATCCCGAGCGCCGCTATCACAGCTTTCCCCACCAGTTGTCCGGCGGCCAGCGTCAGCGGGCGATGATCGCGATGGCGCTCGCCTGCGATCCGGAGCTGATCATCGCCGACGAACCGACGACGGCGCTCGATGTCACGGTGCAGGCGCGGATCATGGCGCTGCTGCGCGAACTGCAGGACGAACGCGGGATGGTGATCCTGCTGATCACGCACGATCTGCCGCTGGTGCGATCGTTCGCGCAACGGGTCGGCGTGATGCATCGAGGCCGGATCGTTGAAAGCGGCGCGATCGATGACGTGTTCGAGCGACCGCAGGCCGACTACACGCGCCGGCTTCTCGCCTCACGACTCGGGCGCATGGTCGACGACGCGCCGGTCGACCCGGGTCCGGTCAACGCGGCGCCGGACACCGCGGCGCCAGTCAACGTGGCGCCAGTCAACGTGGCGCCGGACTCCGTCGGCCCGGTCACGACGGCGCCGCCGATCGTCCGCGTCGAGGGCCTGCACTGCACCTTCGGCCATTCGCGCTGGTGGTCGTCGCGCACGGCTTTCGTCGCTCTCGACGAGGTCTCGTTCGAGTGGCCGGCGGGGCAGACGCTGGGCGTCGTCGGCGAGTCCGGATCCGGCAAGACGACGCTGGCCATGGCGATCCTGCGCCTGACGCCGGCGCGCTGCCACGGCCGGATCGAACTCGGTGGCAGCCGGATCGACGATCGCGATCGCGAATCGTTGCGTCCGCTCCGGCGCCAGATGCAGATGGTCTTTCAGGACCCGTTCAACGCATTGTCACCGCGGATGACGGTCGGCGCGATCGTCGGCGAAGGCCTGGCGTTGCATCGGCGGGATCTCGATGCCCGGGCCCGGCTGCGCGCAGTGCACCGTGCGCTGGCCGAGGTCGGCCTCGAAGCAACCATGGCCGACCGATATCCGCACGAGTTCTCCGGCGGCCAGCGTCAACGGATCGCGATCGCCCGCGCCCTGGTGCTGGAACCTCGACTGCTGATCCTGGACGAGCCCACGTCGGCCCTCGACGCCACCGTCCAGCGCCAGGTACTCGAACTGGTCGTCGGCCTGCAGCGTCGGCGGGGGCTGTCCTACATGCTGATCACGCACGACCTCGACGTCGTCCGGGCGATCGCCCATCGCGTCGTGGTGCTGAAGGACGGCAGGGTCGTCGAGGCCGGCCCGGTCGCGCAGATCCTCGACGCGCCGTCACACGCGTATACGCGGACGCTGCTCGGTGCGGTCCGCGAACTGCAGGCAGGCTGATCCCGCGTCCCCGGGGCGGGGTCAGCGCACCCCCAGGCTCGGCCGACTGTCGGCGCGCCGAATCCCCGGCGCGGCGATTCGCCGCGCCCCAGGCTCAGCCGCCTTGCGCCTCCGACGGCGCGGCCGACCGCGGCGAGGTCGACTGCGAGCGGATCAGTTGCCGCGTGCCCTGCTCGTTGATCAGGACGGTCTGAACCTGCGGGTTACGAACGATCAGCCGCTGCCCGGGCTTGATCTGCTTGCGCCCGCCATTGAAGGCGACGAGTTGGCTGACGGTCAGGCCGTAGCGGCGCGCGATCGACGGCGCGGTGTCGTGGCGCTTGACCACGTGATACGAAGCGGGAACGTGGACCTGCTGGTAGATCCGGGCGCCGTTGAAACTGGCGATCTTCGACTCGTCTGTGACCGATTTCTGGGGTGCCAGCAGGCGGGTGCCGGCGAGGATCGTGACATCGGGGGAGATGCTGTTGGCGCGGCGCAATTCGGCCGCCGTGACGCCGCCGCGGCGGGCGATGTCTTCGAGCGATTCGCCCGGCTTGAGCGTGTACGGTTGCCAGGTCGCGAAGACCTTCTGGTCGGCTTCGTGTCGCGCGATGGCGGCGACGAAACCTTCGAGCCGGTCCGCGGGGATCTTCAGCATGTTGTTTTCGGTGGCGGCGATGACCGGCCGGTTGTGGGCCGGGTTCAATGCCACGAATTCTTCGACCGTCATGCTGGCGAAGCGCGCTGCGAGCGTCAGGTCGATCGGCCGCGTCTTCTTGACCAGGACGAAATACGGCTCGTCGGGCAGCGGCGGCAGGTCGACCCCGAGCGCTGCCGCGTTCAGGACGATCTCCTTCATCGCGATCAGCTTCGGCACGTAGTGGCGGGTCTCGTTCGGCATCTTCAGATGCAGGTAGCCGGTCGGCTTGCCACGGGCGCGATTGGCGCGGACCGCGCGCCCGACTGCGCCTTCGCCCCAGTTATAGGAAGCGAGCGCGAGGAACCAGTCGTTGCCGTGCATCGCATAGATGGTCTGCAGGTACTGGAGCGCCGCCTCGGTCGACTCGACCACGTCGCGGCGGTTGTCCTCCCACCAGTTCTGCTCGAGGTCATAGCGCTTGCCGGTGGCCGGGATGAACTGCCACAGCCCGGCTGCCTTGGCCGACGACAAGGCCACCGGGTTCATCGCGCTCTCGACGAACGGCAGCAGCGCGATTTCGGTCGGCATCCCGCGACGCTCGACTTCCTCGACGATGAAGTGCAGGTAGCGCGAGCCGCGCTCGAACATCCGCTTCAGGTAGTCGGGGCGCTGGAGATAGAAGCGCTTCTTCTGTTCGACCAACGGCGTGGGCAGGTCCGGCATCGCGAAACCATCGCGGATCCGCTGCCAGAGGTCGCGCTTCGGCGTCCGGTCCGAAGACTCGATCTCGATCGATGCCGTTTCGACTGGTGCCGACGTTGCCGCCGGGTCGGTCCCGGGGAGGGGAACTGCGCCGCGGGGAAGCGGGGTCACATCGGCCAGTGCCGGCTCCGAGCCCTGCTGTTCGGCCCCTTTCGCGCTGCTGCCGGGGAGCGGAGCCGAGCGCGAGGCTGGGGTGCCGGTCATCGATTCGGGGCCGGGGGTGCCGACCGGCCGGCTGACGAGGATCGGGGAGTCGGACGATTTGCCGTCCGGCATCGGCGCCACCGTCGTGCAGGCGCCGAGCAACACCGAGATGGTGATGACGGCAAGTCGAGCGGGGCCGCGCCAACGAAGCGGGGCGCTGGAATACAGGTCAGAGATTGGCTGCACGTAGACCCCTAAACCATTGTTTTCCCGAGACTTCGCACGGTAGCCCCATTATCACACAGGATGCGAGCGCCAACCGATCGCTGGCCGACGGGCTGCGGCGGACGGCGCAAAGGGCCGTTGTGCGTCCACCAGCGGCCGGCGGTCGTCAGTCAGGCGAACGAAGGGCGGGGACCGATGCAACACCAGCACCCGTTGGAGGCTTTGTTGTTGGCGCCGGCCGGCACGGGAGGTGACAATCGGCTGATGGACAGTCCTGTTTCAACTCAGCCGGCGACGGCTCGCCCGGGTGGCCGCCGGACGGTCGAGCCGGTCGGCGGACCGCCACCGGGACAGCTCCCACCCGGATCCGAACCGCCCGTTGGCACCGAGGCCGACCCGCTGGCCACCTGGCTGGATTCGCCGGCGGCCCACTATCTGCTGAATTGGGAGCGGCAACAACTCGCCGGCCTGCTCGCCGATCGGTTCGGCTACTACGCGGTGCAGCTCGGGCTGCCGCAAGTGCCGGCGCTCGAGGCCAACCGGATGCCGACGCGGCTGCGGGTCGGGCTCGGCTGCCAGCCTGCCGATGTCCGCGTCGAACGGTTTGACGAACTGCCTTTCGACACCCAGTCGATCGACCTCGTCGTGGTGATGCACCAGCTCGAAAGCAGCGATCGTCCGCACCGGATGCTGCGCGAGATCGACCGGATCCTGCGGCCCGAGGGCATCCTGGTCGTCGCCGGCTTCAATCCATTGTCCCTCTGGGGGTTGCGCCACCAGATGAATGGCGCACGGCTGCGCCCCGTCATCGGGCCCAACGGCCAGATGATCGGCGTGCCGCGGTTGCGTGACTGGTGCAAGCTGCTCGGTCTCGAAGTCGGCGAAGGCATCTATGGACTGCACGCGCCGATGTGTCGCAGTCAGCGCGGGTTCGACCGGATGCGGTTTCTCGATCGGGCCGGCGATCGGTGGTGGCCGATCCTGGGCGCTGCCTATATCGTGACTGCGATCAAGCGCGTTCGAGGCATGCGGCTGATCGGCCCGCGCTGGCGCAAGCCGGTGGCCACGCCATCGCCCGCGGTGGCCACGAGCAATCGCGGCGCCGTTCGTCGATCCGCCGTCATCGAGGCGGAGCGCTCAGCGGCAGGTACACATCATCACGAGTCAGCGGTAGTCCTGCCCTTGCGGCGTCGCCCTTTGCCGCCAGCAGCTGGTAGATATTGATCCAGCCGCGGGCGAAGGCCATCGCGCAGCCGGCGAGGTACACCCGCCAGATTCGCAACACCTTCGGGT
>JBEVJQ010000098.1:0-6713 GCA_040510055.1 Burkholderiaceae bacterium
GCACCGCCCGGCCCGATGACCCCGACGCCGCCACGCGCACCGCCCTTCCCGATGACCCCGACGCCGCCACGCGCACCACCCGGCCCAATGACCCCGACGCCGGCTCCCGGCTGCGCTCGCTCGGTGTCGTCACTGTCACCGGCGGCCGTCCATCGTCGCTGCCGACGCAGATCCCGACGACGACCGAAGGCGTCGTCAGCGACCAGATCCGGACCTCGATCAACGCCACCGACAGCGAAGATGCACTCAAGTACCTGCCGAGCCTACTCGTGCGCAAGCGCTTCATCGGCGACTACAACCACGCGATCCTGTCGACGCGGGCCTCGGGCACCGGCAACAGCGCGCGATCGCTGGTCTATGCGGACGGCATCCTGCTGTCGAACCTGCTCGGCAACGGCATCGCCAACGGGACGAACTATGCGCCGCGCTGGTCGATGGTCGACCCCGAGGAGATCGACCGCGTCGACGTGATGTACGGGCCGTTCTCCGCGGCTTACCCCGGCAACTCGGCCGGCGCCGTCGTCGACTACGTGACCCGGATGCCACGGCGGCTCGAGGAACATGCCAAGCTCGGGCTGGCGGTCCAGCCGAACGAACTCTACGGCCAGCGGAAAACCTACCGTGGCACGCAGGCCAGCGCGTCGCTGGGCAGCGGCGAGGGTCCGTGGTCGTGGTGGATCAATGTCAGCCGGACCCGCAGTCGCAGCCAACCGCTGACCTTCACGACCTTGCCGGTCGCGAGCGGCATGGCGATCGATGACGCCAGCGCGCCGGCGACGACGACCGTCAGCGGCGCCGTCCTTGGCCGCAGCACGACCAACGTCCCGTGGTACATCGTCGGTAACGGCACCGCGTACGACACCGTCCAGGACCATGCGAAGCTCAAGGTCGCCTACGACCTGACCGCGACGTTGCGCGCCACCTACGTCTTCGGCTGGTGGCAGAACGACGCCCAGGGCCGCCCGACGACGTTCCTGCACGATGCGAGCGGCGTGCCGGTCTACAGCGGCAACGTCGCCATCAACGGGCGCCGCTACAGTCTGGCACCGACGGCGTTCGGCCTGACCGACGACAGTCAGATGCACCAGATGCACGGCCTGACGCTGGCCACACACAGCAACGGCACCTGGGATTGGCAGCTCGCCGCCAGCCGTTACGACTATCGGCGCGACCAGCAACGGTCGCCGTCGATCAGCCTTCCGGCAGCCGCCGCGGGCGGCAACGGCTTCCTCCAGGACCAGGATGGAACGGGTTGGACGACGGTCGCCGCCCGGGGGACGTGGCGTCCGCAGGGGGCCGATGGCGCGCACGTCGTCGATTTCGGCGCCGGACGCGACGCGTTCGATCTCTCGATCCGGCGCGACACGGTGGTCGACGACTGGCGCAGCGCACCGCCGGTGGCGCTGGCCAGTCGCGTCGCTGGCGAGGTCGACGTCGACAACCTCTGGGTCCAGGATAGCTGGCGCCTGGCGCCGCGCTGGCACACGGTGCTTGGCCTGAGGTACGAACGCTGGCAGGCAACCGATGGCACGAGTGCAACCGCGAACGCCGAGCAACGATATCCCGGCCGCACCGAGCACACGGCGTCGCCGAAGGCGGCGATCGGCTGGCAATGGACCGAGAACACCACCGTGAAGGCCTCGATCGGACGTGCGGTCCGATTCCCGACGGTCGGCGAGCTCTACGGCGCGACGACGGGGGGCCCGCTGACGTTCATCAACGATCCGGACCTTCGACCGGAACGGTCATGGACCTCTGAGCTGACGGCCGAGCGCGATCTCGCCGACGCCCGGATCCGCGCCACGCTGTTTCACGAGACGACCCGCGACGCGCTCTACAACCAGCTGATCGCAGGCACGACCACGAGCCGCGTGCAGAATGTCGACCGCGTCCGCACGCGGGGGATCGAACTCGCCTATGCCGGTCGACCCGCGACCCTACGGACGGTGGAGCTGGGCGCGAGCCTCACCTACGCGCATTCTGTGATCGTCGCCAACGACGGCTTTCCGGCGAGCGTCGGCAAGTGGCAGCCCCGGGTGCCGCGGTGGCGCTCGACCGTCTACGCGACCTGGTCGCCGTCCGACAGCTGGGCCTGGACCGCGGCGGCCCGCTACAGCGGCCGGCAGTACTCGACCCTGGACAACAGCGACGTCAATGCCGATGCCTACTTCGGCGCCAGCCAGTACCTGACGATCGACCTGCGCGCCCGCTGGGCGGTCGATCGTCATTGGTCCGTGGCCTTCGGCATCGACAACGCGAACAACGAGAAGTACTGGAACTTCCACCCCTATCCGCAGCGGACCTTCATCGCCGAGTTGCGCTTCGACCGGTAGTCGCCCGAAGCGGCGCGGCCCGCGAACGCGCGCAGTGGCTACCGCCCGCACCGCCGTCGAATCGTCACTGCCCGCCGGCAGCGGCGATCGGCAGCTTGCCGCGCGAGATGTCCATGACCAGCCGCGAGACCAGGTAGAGCCGCGGCTCGATCGACCCCGTCAGCACGTACTCGGCGTCGGCCGAATGGGCGCCGAAGCCCTGCAGCCCGAAGCGTTCGACCACGGCGGCCTTGGTCTTCAAACCGGCGAACGCCGCGTCGGTACCGCCGCCGGCGACCTTGGCGTCGGCACCGAGCTTGCGACCCATTTCGTTGTAGATCGACTGCGAGTGCTTCGCCAGCGCCATCGACGCCTCGGTCGATTCGAGCGGTGGCCGCCGGCGCTCGAACTTCATCTCGACCTTGGCGTCGGGGATCAGTTGCTTCCGGATCCGCTCCCTGACCTTGGCCTCGACCCCGTCGAAGTCGGCGACCTTGATCACCCGGACGTCGGCACTGGCAGTGGCCTCGGCCGGGATCACGTTGCGATTCGTCCCGGCCTGCGCCACGGTCCAGTTCAGCTTGACGCCGGTCGACTGGTCGGACAGGTCTCGCATCTGCAGGATCTGGTGTGAGAGCTCGTAGAGCGCATTGACGCCGCGCTCGGGCGCCGAGCCGGCGTGCGAGGCCTTGCCCTGGACCTTCAGGACCACCGAGCCGATCCCGGCCGTCGCCAGCGAGAGCTTGTCGTCGAGCGGTGCAGCCTCGTGCGACAGGACGGCGTCGTGTTCGCCGGCCAGTTTCGTGATCAATGCGCGTGAACCGGGCGAGCTGATCTCCTCGTCGCCGTTGATCAGCACGGTCAACGTTCCGAATTCCTTGAAGTCGAGCTGCTTCAGGGTCGAGATCGCGTGGAGGATCACGGCGATCCCCTGCTTGTCGTCGGAGATTCCGAGGCCGTAGGCCTTGTCGCCGTCGATCCGGAACGGCTGCTTCTCCAGCATCCCTTTCTGGTAGACCGTGTCCATGTGCGCGATCAGCATCACGCGCGCCTTGCCCGTCCCCTTGAACGTGCCCTTGACCATCTTGCCGATCTTCGCCGGCGTATCCTCCATCCGGTAGACGTCCGGTGAAGCGGCGCTGCCGGGTTCGATCAGCTCGACCTCGGCACCGAGGGTTTTCAGCTTGCCGGCAATCAGGTTGGCAAGCCGGTCCAGCCCCTCGAGATCGCGGCTGCCGGACTCGATACTGACCAGTTCCTTCAACGTCGCGAGCAGCGGATCCTTCTCCTTCGCGACCACCGACGCGATCTGCGGGTCGGGGGCGGCGGCCGACGGGGCGGCCCAGCCGAGACCGGCGGCGATGACGACCGCGCCGATCTTGGCGGCCGTCTTCGATCCGCGGGCGGGAGCCGGACCGCGGGCGATCGACAGGAGACGAGCCCGATCCGACGGGGTCCGGGAAAGGAGGGGGTGGTCCGACATCATGGCGATCTCCATTGGATGCATGGCCGTTGGGTGCATGCCCTTTCGATACAGGGGCCGTTCGATGCATGGCCATCGATGCGCGGCCATCGATGCGCGACCATCGATGCATAGCCGTTCGATGCAGGCGGCGCGCGGACACGATTCAACGCGTTGACCGCGGCGATGAATCGCCAGAATATTCCATTCCCCGCACATGCGCGAATATTGGAACTGCGATGAAAGTCGAAGGCAGGTGTCACTGCGGCCGCATCAGCTACGAGGCTGAGGTCGACCCGCAGAAGGTTTCTCTGTGCAACTGCACCGATTGCCAGATGTTGTCGGGCTCGGCGTTCCGACTGTCCGTTCCGGCGCCGGCGGAAAAGTTCCAGTTGCTGACCGGGTCGCCGAAGACGTACGTGAAGACGGCCGACAGCGGTCAGCGGCGTCGTCACTCGTTCTGCGCCGATTGCGGAACGCCGGTGGCCGCCACGGTCGACGACGATTCGCCGTCGGCCTATTCGCTGCGGGTGGGGTGCCTCGCGCAACGACAGGCGTTGGCGCCGACGCGACGGATCTGGATGCGCTCGGCGCTGCCGTGGGCGCAGGACGTCAGCGGCGTCCCGCCGGCCGATGCCTGACTTGCCGGTTGCCCGTGATCCGGCTGCCGGGCTTCGCGAGCGCCGATTCGCCCCCGCCGGGGTCCGGGTGTACCCTTTCTTCTCATCGAGACACCGATCATGAGCACCAGCGATTCTTCCCATTCGCACGACGGCGCGCCCGCTCACGAACACGATCGCTGGAAGCACGACGGCGTTCGCGTCATCCCGGGTAACCAACTTGACGCCAACACCGCCCAGACGCCGGGCATGGACCGCAAGGCGGCGATCACGTTCGCCCGCACCGGCGCGCAGAAGCTCTGGGCCGGCACCGTGAGCATCCATGCCAACGCCAAGACCGGCGCCCATCACCACGGGCACCTCGAGAGCGTGATCTATGTCGTCAAGGGTCGCGCCCGGATGCGCTGGGGTGAACAGCTCCAGTTCGTCGCCGAGGCCGGACCCGGCGACTTCATCTACGTGCCGCCCTACGTCCCGCACCAGGAGATCAACGCCAGTCCCACCGAGATCCTCGAGTGCGTCCTCTGCCGCAGCGACGGCGAGGCAGTCGCCGTCAACCTCGACATCGAGCCGGTCGAGAAACCCGAGACCGTGCTCTGGGTCGATCCGACGCATCCGCAGGGCGGAGTCTGATCGTGGTGCCGTCGAACACCCGTTTGCCGTTCGAGCTGTCGCGGTCATGACGATGCCTTCGTACGAGACCGTGGCGCTCGCCACCCCCGAGCCCCACCTGCTGGTCGTCACGCTGAACCGCCCCGCGGTCGGCAATGCGCTGAACACGCAGATGGGGCGTGACCTGTTCGATCTCTGGAGTCGCCTGACCGAGGATGCCGGTGATGTCCGCTGCATCGTCCTCACCGGGGCCGGCGACCGGATCTTCTGCGCCGGTGGCGACCTCAAGGAACGCAACGGCATGACGCGCGAGCAGTGGCTGCGCCAGCACGAGCTGTTCGAACGGATGTACTGGGCGCTGACCGACCTGCCGGTGCCGGTGATCGCGGCGGTCAACGGTCATGCCTATGCCGGCGGTTTCGAGACGGTGCTGTCGTGCGACTTCGCCTATGGGTCGTCGGCAGCGCGGTTCGCGCTCACCGAAGTGACGATCGGCATCATGCCGGGTGCGGGCGGCACGCAGAACCTGCCGCGCGCGATCGGCGAGCGGCGCGCGAAGGAGATGCTGCTGACCGGCCGGCCGATCAGTGCCCAGCAGGCATTCGACTGGGGCGTGCTCAACGAGATCTGCGAGCCGGCGGCGGTCGTCGATCGGGCGCTGGAGACGGCGCGGACCATCGCCGCCAACGCGCCAATTTCGGTCCGACAGATCAAGAAGTCGGTGCGCTACGGCGGCCAGATGGAGTTGCGGACCGCGTTCCGGTTCGAGATCGAAGCCTACAACCACCTCGTCGAGACCGAAGACCGCCACGAAGGCGTGCGCGCATTCAACGAGAAACGCAAGCCGGTGTTCAAGGGGCGCTGATCCCATGTCGGATGGCTGAGCAGCGACCTTCGTTCAGTCGACCGTAGCGCCCGAGCTCTTGACGATTGCTTCCCACTGCGGCACTTCCTTCGCGATGAAGCGGGTTGCCTGCTCCGGCGTGCCGCTCACGTCGCGCGAGCCGAGATCGTCGAGTTTCGCTCTTGCGTCCGGCGACGTCAGCACCTTGCTCAGCTCCTGGGACAACCTTGCGACCAAGGGCGCCGGCGTCTTCGACGGCACGAACAGGCCGTACCAGTTTTCGAACGCGAAGTCCTTGAACCCTGACTCGACCATCGTCGGGACATCGGGAAGGGTCGGATGGCGCTGTTCCGACGTGATCGCCAGCACACGGATCCGCGGCGACTTCAGGTGCGACGAGAGCGCGGTGATCGTTTCGAATGCGATGGGAACCGTCCCGCCCAACACGTCCATCAGCGCCGGTCCTTGTCCCCGGTAAGGGACATGCACCAGGGACACGTCCTTCTGCAGCTTGATCATCTCGCCCAGCAGGTGCTGCGGGCTTCCGCTACCGCCCGAAGCGTAGCTGTACTTGTCGGGCGCCTTCTTCGCGAGTTCGACGAGTTCGCCGACGTTCCTGGCCGGGACGTCGGCGTTGACGTACAGAAGCAGGGGGGTGGAGGCCACGAGGCCGACGGCCGCCAGGTCACGGGTCGGGTCGTACTTCAACTTGTAGAGGTTGCGGTTGATAACGATCCCGGTGTTGTTGCCGAGCAGGGCGGTACAGCCGTCCGGCTGGGATCGCACGACCGACTCGGTACCGATGTTGCTGCTGGCCCCGGCCTTGTTGTCCACGATCACGGGCACGCCGAGGCTCTTGGCAA
>JBEVJQ010000099.1:0-2928 GCA_040510055.1 Burkholderiaceae bacterium
CGCCTGGGCGAATCAATGCGGCTGCTGTTCGTCGCTCCGGACTATCACGAGAACCGGCCCAAGCGCTGCGCCAACGGCTGGGGAAGCACGCTGCTCGACATCACGCCGGACGGCACGGCCCTCCCCTGCCACACCGCGCGGATGCTGCCCGGCCTCGCGTTCCCGAACGTCCGCGACACCAGCGTGCGCGAAATCTGGTTCGAGTCCGACGGCTTCAACCGCTATCGCGGGACCAGCTGGATGAAGCAACCGTGTTCGACGTGCGAGCACCGCGAGCAGGACCTCGGTGGCTGCCGCTGCCAGGCCTATCTGCTCGCCGGCGATGCCACCGCCGCCGACCCGGTTTGCGACAAGAGTCCCGCCCATCACAAGGTCATCGAGGCCGTCATGGCCGCCGAGGCGGCTGCGGCCGAGTCCGATGGCGCCGCGTCCGATAGCGCCGGATCGCCGGCGCGACCGACCGAATTTCCGCTGGTGTTCCGCGACCCGGCGAATTCCCGGCGCCTGGCCGGATCAGTCGCGGGCTGAGGGACCGGCGTTCAGGTCGCGGCCCTCTTGCCGCTGCTGCACGACGTGGCGCGCCAGGAACTCTCGCGTGGCCGCGGCAAACGCGGCCGGAGCCGAGGGCGTGGCGAACGGCGGCGGATTGCCGTCGATCTCGTCGATCAGCAACTGCAGCGAGCCGGCGTCGTCGATGTCGTACCAGCCGGCCACCTCGCGGACCGGCAATCCGATCCGCATCGCCCGTTCGACCGTCAGTCGGTAGACGTCCGCGGTGCTCCACGGGATGTCGGCGAACAGCGCCGGATGCTGGCGCGACAGGCCGATCAGCATGTAGCCGCCATCGGCCGCCGGACTGAGCGTGACGTTGTCGCCGCAGCGGACGGCGTCGACGGCGGCACGCAGGATCGATCGCGGCAGCGTTGGCGAATCGGAGTTCAGGAGGATCGCGCCACGATGGCCGATCGCGAGCAGATCGGTCACCGCCTTCGGCAACCTGGCGCTGAGGTCACCGTCGCCCTGCGGCATGAGTCGGAAGCAATCGGGTAGCAGCGCCTGCAGCGCGAACTCGCTGCCAATCGGCGTGTAGACAGCGTACGGCGTCACGTCGCCGTCGGCGGCCAGTTCTGCCAGCGTCCCGGCGAGGTCGCGGATGAAGCAACGGGAGAGTTCGGCGCACTCGCCGGGCAGCAGCGGCGGTGACAGGCGCGTCTTCGACGCCCCGGCCTGCGGCGTCTTGCACACAATGGCAACGGCAGTCGTCGCGGTTCTCGGCACGTCTTCCACGACGCAAGAACGATGCCCTCGATAGTAGCGAACCCTGCGCATGGCGGCGGAGCTTCACATTGGTCGAGTCCGCGGCGCTTTCCGGAGCTGGAGGTCGGCGTTGACTTCGGCACTCTGTATGTCGAAGAATGGTCGTTTGCTTCGTAGCGAGTCAACCGATGCCAGCACGTACTGTTCTCTCCGGGTTTGCGGTATTCGCGGTGGTGGCGATCGCCAGCGCCGCCGCACCGGTCGCGCGGGCCGAGTCGCCGCAGCGGACGGCGCACGAACAGCGCTTCCACGCGGTCTACAAGGAACTGATCGAGATCAACACCAGCCATTCGGCCGGTGACAACACGGCGGCTGCGCGCGCGATGCGTCAGCACCTGCTCGACGCCGGCTTTGCCGCCGCGGATATGGAGATCTTCGAGCCGTTCCCGAAGAAGGGCAATCTGGTCCTGCGCTACAAGGGCGACGGCAGCCGCAAGCCGCTGCTGTTGCTCGGTCATCTCGATGTCGTCGAGGCGCGGCGCGAAGACTGGAAGACCGACCCGTTCAAGCTCCAGGAAAGCGACGGCTACTTCACGGCCCGCGGCGCGATCGACGACAAGGTGACGATCGCCGCGATGCTCTCGGCGCTGATGCAGTTGAAGCAGGAAGGACTGCGGCCACGGCGCGACATCGTGCTCGCACTCACCGCCGACGAGGAACGCGGCGACGTGCCGAGCAACGGCGTCTACTGGCTGGTCAACAACAAGCCGGAACTGCTGCAGGCCGAGTTCGGGATCAACGAGGGCGGCGGCGGCGAACTGCGCGACGGCAAGCCGAGCGTCCATCGGATCCAGCTCGCCGAGAAGGTCTACGTGACCTACGAACTCGAGGTCCGCGATCCCGGCGGCCACAGCTCGCTGCCGAAGAAGGTCAATCCGATCTACACGCTGGCGGCCGCGCTGGGACGGCTCGATGCTCATCGGTTCCCCGTTCGCCTCGCCGAGGTGACGACGACCCAGTTTGCGCGCAACGCGGCGCTGGTCGCCGGCCAGCTCGCCGACGACATGCGTGCCGCCGGTACCGGCAACCCCGATCCGGCGGTGATCGAGCGGCTGTCGGCCAATCCGCAGTACAACGCGCAGCTACGGACCACGTGCGTCGCCACGATGGTCACCGCCGGTCACGCCGAAAACGCGCTGCCACAGTCGGCCAAGGCAACCGTCAATTGCCGGATCCTCCCGCACGATGATCCCGACGAGATCGATCGCCAGTTTCGCAAGGTGATCGGCGACCCGGCAATCGAGATCAGCACGACCAACAAGCCGCTGCGCAGTCCGGCCTCGCCGCTGAGCGGCGAGCTGATGGCCGCAGTCGAGAAGATCAACAACCAGATGTGGCCCGGCGTGCCGGTGGTGCCGGCGATGAGCGCCGGGGCCACCGACAGCCGTTTCCTGCGCAACTTCGGGATTCCGACCTACGGCGTCACCGGCAAGTTCCTCGATCCGGCCGACGCTCGCTCGCACGGGCTCGACGAGCGGATCGGGATCGACAGTGCCTACCAGAGCCGCGAGTTCATGTACCGGCTGATCAAGGAACTGGCGCAGTAACGTTCATCCGGGCGGGCTGCCGGTCGGTGGGCCGCCGGTCGTGGAAACCGGCCTCGTCGGGCGC
>JBEVJQ010000100.1:0-8699 GCA_040510055.1 Burkholderiaceae bacterium
GCGCGGCGATGACCCGCGTCATCAACAAGTACATCGACGAGAACGAGTTCGCCAAGCGGGCCAAGGTCGAAACCGGTGGCGACGACATGCGCGAGGGCCTCGCCTGCGTGCTGTCGGTCAAGGTTCCCGAGCCGAAGTTCTCGTCGCAGACCAAGGACAAGCTGGTGTCGTCGGAGGTCCGCGCGCCGGTCGAGGACGTCATCGCCCGTGGGCTGGAGAGCTTCCTCGCAGAGAAGCCGATCGACGCGAAGATCATCTGCGGCAAGATCGTCGAGGCTGCCCGTGCCCGCGAGGCCGCGCGCAAGGCCCGCGACATGACGCGGCGCAAGGGCGTGCTCGATGGCCTGGGGCTACCCGGCAAGCTCGCCGACTGTCAGGAACGCGACCCTTCGAAGAGCGAATTGTTCATCGTCGAGGGTGATTCCGCCGGTGGCTCGGCCAAGCAGGGCCGCGATCGAAAGTTCCAGGCGATCCTGCCGCTGCGCGGCAAGGTCCTCAACGTCGAGAAGGCGCGATTCGAGAAGCTGATCGGATCCGAGCAGATCGCCACGCTGATCACGGTGCTCGGCACGGGCATCGGCATCGACGACTTCAAGCTCGAGAAGCTCCGCTATCACCGCATCATCATCATGACCGATGCCGATGTCGACGGCAGCCATATCCGGACGCTGCTGCTGACGTTCTTCTATCGCCAGATGCCAGCGCTGGTCGAGGGCGGTCACATCTACATCGCCCAGCCGCCGTTGTACAAGGTCAAGCACGGCCGCGACGAGCGCTATCTGAAGGACGATCACGAACTGAATCAGTACATGCTGCGGCTCGCGCTCGAAGGAGCGAGCTTCGTCCCGGGTGCCGAGCAGGCGGCGACCAGCGGCGAGGCGTTGGCGGAACTGGCGCGCAAATACCTGCTGGCCGAAGCCGTCATCGATCGCCTTGCGCGGGCAATGGACCCCGAGGCGTTGCGCGCGATCATGGACGGAACCGAGCTCGACCTGTCGAACGAGGCCAGCGCCAATGCCAGCGCCCGCGAATTGCGCGAGGCGCTGGCCCGCAAGCTGCTACCGAGCCAGAAGCACCTGGCGCCGGAGATCGTCCCGTCGTTCGACGAGACCGAGGAGGAGTGGCGACTGCAGATCCGCCGCAAGGTCCACGGCAACGTCCGGGTCTCGGAGATCGACGCCGACTTCCTGATCTCGGCCGACTACCAGACGCTGATCGACTGCGCCCGTACGGTCAGTGGCCTGGTACGCACGGGCGCCGAGATCCGCCGGGGTGAAGGCGACAAGGCCCGGGTTCACGCTGTCCGTGACTTCCGCGAGGCGATGCAGTGGCTGCTGGCCGATGCCGAGCGCAACGTCAGTCGCCAGCGCTACAAGGGCCTGGGCGAGATGAACGCCTCGCAACTCTGGGAAACGACGATGGATGCCAGTGCCCGGCGGCTGCTGAAGGTCCAGATCGAGGACGCGATCACCGCCGACCAGATCTTCACCACCTTGATGGGCGACAACGTCGAGCCGCGCCGGCAGTTCATCGAGGAGAACGCGCTCGGGGCGCGAAACATCGACGTCTAGCGCCGGGGCGCGGAACATCGAAGTTTAGCGCCGGGCTCGGGACATCGACGTCTATCACGGCGCGGACCTCTACGTCCAGCACCGAGCCGCGGGGCATCCGCCGCCCAGCGACCGGGCGGTCGCACCTCACGGGAACTTTGCCGGGGACGAGAACGGGCGGTCGGCATCGACGACGAACATGACGAGGGCGTTGAGATCTGTCGTGCCGCTGCTGAAGACCT
Organism: Burkholderiaceae bacterium; assembly: GCA_040510055.1. GTDB lineage: Bacteria > Pseudomonadota > Gammaproteobacteria > Burkholderiales > Burkholderiaceae_E > Lautropia. The sequence continues at coordinate 1,793 of JBEVJQ010000100.1, forward strand.
CCATCGGCATGTCGCCCCCGTGCCCGTTCAGGGTCTTGCCGGCCTCGACTTCGCTTACTCCGTGCGGCGTCTTCTGTCCCAACCGGCCGGACAGCACGTAGAACGCTTCCGACCCTGGATGCGTATGGACGGCTGTCCTGGACCCCGGGGGCCCCCCGGAGTGGTTGATCCGCAGCAGGTACCGCGCCGTCGTCAGCGGCGGTACCGGCCCGATCTCGGCGACCTGGCTCGCGCCGGGTGTCGCGCCACCTGCGGACCCGAGAGTAAAGAGCCAGGCATTGCCGGCCAGGTCCACGGCGAGTGAGGTCGGACCGACAGCGGCCTGCGCCTGGGCGAGGGTGGGCAGCGTCTCCAGCCGCCAGTACAGGGGACCTGAAGGCAAATGCTCGAGCTTCTTCTCGGCCACTGATTTGACGAAGAATTGCTGCTGTTGCGCCGCGGCCGTCAACGGCAGCAGGCAAGTGACCGAAATCAGGAACGCGGCCAGACCAGCCATCGGTTGCGTCATTTCGAAATCTCCCCCGACCGGCGGCCCGCTGCGGCGAGCGCTGGCGCAGTCGTAGGGCATTTCTACTATTCCGGTCCAATGCGGACCCGACGGAACGGTTAAGCTTTTCCTATGATGTCGTTCGCCTAGCCGCGCCAACGGGTATGGCTGCGCGGGAAAGCCTCCAGACCGCCGATCCGGCAACGCGCGGCGACCAGTCGCTGGCGGGGCGTACTCGGATCGGCGACTGGTGGGTCGACTCCGCCGCCAACGAGCTCGGCCGGATCGAGCGTGACGGTCAGCCCGGCTCGACGGTGCGGATCGAGCCGAAGGCGATGCAGGTGCTGATGGCGCTGGCCAACCGTCGCGGCCAGGTCGCGACCCGCGACGAACTGCTGTCCGAGGTCTGGCCCGGCGTCGTCGTCGGCGACGAGGCCCTGACGCAGACGGTCATCAAGCTGCGCCGGGCGCTCGGCGACAGTTCGCGATCGCCGTCCTACATCGAGACGATCTCGAAGAGTGGCTACCGGCTGATCGCGCCGGTGGAATCGAGCGCCACCTTGAACTCGGCCGAGACGGTACGCCGGCCGGATACGGCCCCAGCAATGCGGCTGCCCGCGTCCGGTCGCCTCCGGTTGCGACCGCGTCTCGTGCTCGCCGGCGCCATCTTCGCGGGAGTCATCGTCCTCGGCGGCTGGTTCGGCCTGGGCGGATGGATCGGCCCAGGCAACTGGTTCGGCCTCGGCTCATGGGTCGCGGTCAAACCCTGGGCCTCGGGCACCGACGGCTTCGATGTCGGTGACCGTGAGCCGGCGCCGTTCACGGTCACCGTGCTGCCGTTCGAGTCGCTGGGAGGCGACGGCGACCAGGCCTACCTGGCGCGCGGGATCGGCAACGATCTGATGACCGACCTGTCACGGCTTCCCGGCCTGCGGTTGATCAGATCGTCCGGCCCGGAGCAGCAGGCCGGTCGCGTCGCACGCTACGTCGTCGCCGGCAGCGTCCAACGGCGATCGGGAATCCTGCGGGTCAACATCTACCTGATCGACAGCGCGACCAACCGGCAGCTCTGGTCCGATCGGTACCAACGCCCATACGGTGACCTGTTCGCCGTCCAGGACGAGATCGTTCGCAGGTTGACCGAGGTGCTGCCCGGCAGGCTCAGCGACGCGGCGCGGCACCGGCTGGCCAATCGTTACACCCGAAGCCTCGAAGCCTACGACCTGTTCCTGCGGGCGCAGGCCCTGTTTCTCGTCAGGCAGGCGGCGGTCAACGAAGAGGCCAGGGAGCTCTATCGCCGAGCGCTCGAGCTCGATCCCGCGTTCGCGCGAGCCTATGCCGGCCTGGCAATGACTTATGCGATGGAGTACCGGCTGCGGCCCGGCGTCGACTCTTCGACAGCCCTCACCCGGGCATTCGAACTGGCCGAATCCGCGCGACTGATCGACCCCGAAATCCCGGAAGTGTATTGGGCGCTCGGATTCGTTCACTCGCAGGGCCGGCGCCACGAGCAGGCCATCCAGTGCCTGCAGAGAGCCATCGAGCTCAACCGGTCATTCGCCGATGCCTACGCCTTCATGGGCGGCATCTACAGCTACATGGGTCGGCCGTCGGAGACGATTCCGCTGCTGCGCACCGCCTTGCGGCTCAACCCCGACGGCGGCTACCTGTACTTCCTGATACTGGGTCGCGCCTATCTGTTCCAGAACGATGTCGAGCAGGCCCTGATCAACCTGCGTGAGGCTGCAGCGCGCAACCCGGTCGATCTCGAAACCCGCGTCTACCTGGCCGCGGCGTTGACCGCGGCAGGCGATAGTGCGGCCGCCGACTGGGAAGCGCAGGAGGTCCGCACGCTCGAAACGGGCTTCGCGGCCCGAGGTTGGCTGGACACCTATCCGCTGACCAGCCGGCCGCACGGCGAAAGGTTGACGACCCTTCTGGAGAAGGCCGGCCTCTAGTCAGTCGGCAGCTGCCCGGTGGTCTTGACATGAGTCCAGAACTGGACTACCAATCATGAAATGTCCAGTTCAAGACAATCGAACGCCGTCCCGGCGGGCGCCGCCGCCACTGGTTCACCCCCTGCGCCGATCGATCCGCGGGCACTGGCGGCCGCCGGCCTGAGGGCGTTCGCCCGGATCGCTGCGGCCTGGCGGCTGACCGTCGACCAGCAATTGATCCTGCTCGGATCACCAGCGCGCTCGACCTTCTTCGCCTGGCGCAAGGATCCCGCTCGGGCGGTACTGTCGCGGGACACGCTCGAGCGACTGTCCTACCTCCTCGGGATCTACAAGGCACTGCAGATCCTGCTGCCGGACCCGGCAGCCGCCGATTCCTGGGTCCACAAGTTGAATGACGCGGGGCCGTTTGGTGGCCGCTCGGCACTCGACCGGATGCTGGCCGGCAATGTCGCCGACCTCAACGCGGTTCGCTCCTACCTCGACGCGGTCCGCGGCGGCTGGTCGTGACCGGCGATCTCCCGGCGAGCCGGATCGCAGCCGATCCGGCGGTGCATGGGCTTGCGGGCGATCCCCCGGCAAGCCGAACCGCAGCCGAACCGGCGGTGCATGGGCTTGCGGCCGATCCCCAGTCGCGCTGGCTCCCGCCCGATCCGGTGCGCCGGATCCGCTGGGACCCGGCCTTCCGTATCGTCCCGACGCGATTCCCGACGATCTATCTGTTCGACCGCGTCGCCGAACCGGCCGACTTCGACGCCCTCTATGCGCTCGAGTCGATGACCAACGACCGGGTTCGTGACGAGGTCGGGGTGATCGAGTTGGTCGCCCCCGAAGACCGGATCGTCGGACCCGGGACCGGGCCGATCATGGCCGCCTTCACCCACCTGAATCCGTTGGGGAGCCGGTTCTCGGACGGTAGTTTCGGCGTCTTCTACGCCGCCCGCGAACGGGAGACGGCGATCGCCGAGACCTGTTTCCATCACGGGCGGTTCCTGGCCGCGACGCGCGAGGGGCCGATGCATCTGCAGATGCGCCTCTACCATGTGGTCATCGATGCCCGCCTGCACGATCTGCGGCAGCCCGGCGAGCGGTCGGCGGCCGACGATGGCGCGATCCACGATCCGGACTCCTGGAAGCGGTCCCAGGCTCTCGCGATACGGTTGCGCGCAGCAGGATCGGCCGGGGTCGTCTATCGCAGCGTCCGCCGGGTCCAGGGTCAATGTGTCGGCCTGTTCAAGCCGCGTGGAGCGCGCCGCTGCCAGCACGCCGCCCATCTGCTCTACGAGTGGGACGGGACCGGCTTCTCGGGCGTGTTCGAGCGGACCGATTGAGGCAGCGTCCGGTCAGCCGTTGCCGACGACGCCACCGCCGGTGTTGTCGACGACGCGCTCGAGCGCTTCGGCCACGAAGCCGAGGCGGTCCTGACCGAAGTACATCTGGTCGTCGACGAACATGGTCGGTGCACCGAAGACGCCGCGGGAGACCGCCTCTTCGGTCGTGGCGCGCAACGCGAGCTTGACCGCATCGTCCGAAATCAGCGCCTGGAATTGCGCGGGGTCGAACCCGGCCGCGGCGAGCGTGGCGGCCACGGTCGCCGGATCCGCGAGATTGCGTTCGTCGATCCAAAGGGCGCGGAACACCGCGGTCAGGTAGTCGTCGAAGCGCTCCGACATCCGCAGCTGGATCCCCGCCGCACCGCGCATCAGCGCCAGCGTGTTGATCGGGAAATACGGGTTGTGGTGAAAAGCCACGCCGTAGCGGCGCGCGTGACGCGCGAGGTCGGCCAGCATGTAGTGGCGCTTGGCCTCGACTTCGACCGGCGAGCGGTTGCCGGTGGCCTGGAACACGGCACCGAGGAGCATCGGTCGCTGGACCAGTCGCGCCCTGCCCTTTTCGCAAAGGCCCGGCAACTGGGTCCAGGCCAGATACGAAGCGGGGCTTCCAACATCGAAGAAGAACTCGACCTGGCGGCTCATCGGCTGACTCCAGTAGCGGTGGCGACGGTAGAGTACGATCGTCGGGCCGTCAACGAGAGACGCACCAGGAGCAGCCGCGATGTCGAGCCCACCGCCCGCGGTTGCAGCGGAAACCGGCGTAGCGTTGGTCATCGGCGCTGGCGACGCCACCGGTGGTGCCATCGCGCGGCGCTTCGCTGCCGGCGGCTACGTGGCCTGCGTCACCCGGCGCGAAGCCGCGAGGCTCGAGCCGTTGCTGGCGTCGATCCGGTCGGCCGGGGGCACGGCTCACGGATTCGGCTCCGATGCACGCAACGAAGACGAAGTGGTCGCGCTCGTTGACCGCATCGAGCGCGACATCGGCGCCATCGAAGTGCTGGTGTTCAACATCGGCGCCAACGTGCCGGCGAGCATCCTCGACGAAACGGCGCGCAAATACTTCAAGATCTGGGAACTGGCCTGCTTCGGCGGCTTTCTGAACGGCCGCGAAGTGGCGCGACGGATGGTCGCTCGCGGTCGCGGCACGATCCTCTTCACAGGTGCCACCGCCGGGCTGCGCGGCGCGGCGAACTTCGCCGCGTTCGCCGGCGCCAAGCATGCACTGCGGGCCCTGGCCCAGAGCATGGCGCGAGAACTGGGGCCGCGAAACATCCACGTGGCCCACATCGTGGTCGACGGCGCGATCGATACCGAGTTCATTCGGACGAACTTTCCCGAGCGCTACGCCCTCAAGGAACAAGCCGGGATCCTCGATCCCGAGCACATCGCGGAAAACTACTGGTATCTGCACCGCCAACCGCGCGATGCCTGGACCTTCGAACTCGACCTCCGGCCCTGGATGGAGCGGTGGTGACAGGGCCGGTTCGCGCCGGCCGCCAGCGCTAGCCCAACTGGCGCACGATCGTGGCCAGCCGCGAGTCCGTGATACCCCACTCGGTCAGCGCCTTCAGGGTGTTGATCGCGTAGTCGCAGTTCAGCCCGCGGGCCCCGACACACTGCCGCAGGCGCCGGACGACCTCGGCCTGGTTCAGCTTGACGTAACTGGGGCTCCCGTGGCGCGCAACGAAGGTCAAGGCTCGAATCAGGCGGCCATCGACGAGGCGGATCGGAACGAGTCGCGGGCTGTACGCCTCGTTCGCCATCTCGCGTCGATAGATCTGCTCGATGATTTCAGTGGCCTGATCGTCATGCAGTCGGTAGGCGACTCCCTGGCAGGACCCGCCGCGATCGAGACCGAGAACCACGCCGGGATCGGCCGCCGTCCCGCGGTAGCGGACCGATCGGATGCAGAACGCCCGGTGATAGCCGTGGATGGTGACCCGGTGGCGTTCCTCGTAGCTGAAGCCCGGATCCCAGATCAGCGAACCATAGCCGAACACCCAGCCGGCGGCGATGCGCGGGATGGCCGGGTCGATCTCGGGCAGCTGCGCCCAATAGTCGCGGAGGTCGGAGTCGTTCATCGCCGGTCGAGGATACCGCGCGCTACACTGGCTGGCCGATGGCGACCTTACCTCACTCCCCGACAGGCCATTCCGCGGCAAACGACTCGGCGCCACCATCTGCCCCGTCCAGCCCCGGGTCGGCGTCCGTCCCGGGCGACCCAACGATGCCATTGGCGCAACTGGAACGGGCGATCAATCGTGCCCGCCGGGCCCAGCCGGCCCAGGGGTACGAAGCGGCGCTGGCCGAGGACGTCGCGCTGCTCGGGCGCGTCTATGGACGCCTGATCTGGCGTCGTGCGGCGACGCTGCAGCTCGGCGAATTCGATGAAGACGAACGTGCGGCCTGGGATCGCTGGGCCGACTGATCCGAAGGTCGCGAGAAATCGCCGGACGATAGGCTGATCGAGGTACGGTGTTCGGCGCCTGCTGTCAGGCCAGCGCGAGGTCGAGCGCTCTCCCGGCCTAGGCCTTCGCAGGCGAGGCGCGCGTCGGTCGCTTGGCTGCGCCGCGCGTGGCAGTCGACTTCGCGGGAACGGAGGCGGTGCCGGCCTTTCCGGCCCGATCCGAATGGTTGCCGTTTCCAACCGCCGGATCGGCCTTGGCGCCGCGACCGGAGCCGGCGCTGCCCGTCCCTGCAGTCGTCCGCGCCGGCGCCGCCGTCTTGCGTGCCGTCGTTTTCTTGACCCGGGCGGCGTTGCCGTCGGCTCGTGCACCAGTGGACGCGGCGTCGGTATCGTCGTCCGACTGCGCGTCACCATCGTTACCTTCGCTCTTCTTCGCCTTCGCGCGGCTGTTGTCGAACTCGAAGCTGACCTTGCCCTCGGGCCCGCGCACCAGGAACGCCTTGAACTTGCGGCGCGTTCGCGACGAGACGAAGCCGGTCAGAAGATCCGTGCGACCGTCGGCCAGCAATTTCCTCATCTGCTCCGGTTCGACCGGCTGCTGCAGGATCTCTCGTCCGGAACGGAAATCGCACGAGCGCTCAGGACCGACGGCCTTCTCGCAGAGGTAGCTCATCCCATGGGCGAACACCCGGTTGCCGCACTTCGGACAGGGGCCGAGTGGCTG
>JBEVJQ010000101.1:0-4081 GCA_040510055.1 Burkholderiaceae bacterium
AACGATTCGATGACGTGGTCTGTCGCAACGCCGACATGCATCCCATCCTGCGCGATCAGCCCGAGCACCGTCTGCAGCACCCCGATCACGGCGCCGAATGGTTTGTCCTGCCCCTTCGTGAAGCGGCGCAGGCCGTAGAAGTGGCGGAAGAGCTCGTAGGTTCCGTCGACGAGGTGGACCATCATGGCTCGACTGCCTGCTCGGCCACGGCAGCGGCTTCTGCGTGCACTCGGCTCATCCGGACGGCAGTTCCTGTTTCGGCGGCGCCCATTTCTCTTGCGAGGTCAACGAGTTGCGAGCGATCGGAGGGATGGTTCAGACAATTGAGTACTGCGTTGATCAGCACGTGGCTCGATGCTTGACGCCCGGTCCTTGGCCGGGGCCGGTCAGCCCGCCGCTCAGCCCAGGCCGCAGCCAGGCCGCTCAGCCAGGCCGCTCAGCCGACCGACTCAGCCGAGACGTTCAGCCCGCCCCGCTCGGGGGCCGCTCGGCCAGCTGGCTCAGCCGGCTTCTCAGCCGCATTTCTCAGCCTACCCGCTCAGCCCGCCGCCAAGCCGATCAGCCGCGCATTGAGGGTGTACGTTGCCGCGATCGACGCCGAGCCCAGCTTGTGGGCATCGATCACGTCGCGCGCCTGCCGGCCATCGAAGCGCCCCTCGAGGGGCAGCCGGCCGACGTCGAGGGCGTAGACGGTGAACACGTAGTGATGGACCAGTGCATCATTCCACGGCGGACACGGGCCATCGTAGCCGTAGTAGTCGCCACGCATGTCGTGGTCGCTGGCGAACCACTGGGTGAAGTCGTTGACGCCCTGGCGCGTGCCGTGGCGCGACTCTGGGCCGCTCTTGCCCTTCGGAGAGACCTGGTGCGAGAACTCGCCCTCGGCAATGCTGCTGGTCGCGGCCGGAACGTCGACCAGCACCCAATGATAGAAGTCGACCCGGGCCAGGCTGTCCGGGACCTCGCGATCGACCTGGTTGACGTCATCCGGCTTGCTCGGAACGTCCCGGTCGTGGCAGATGACGGCAAATGACCGCGTACCTTCGGGCGCCTCGGACCAGGCCAGCGCCGGATTGCGATTGTCGGACAACGCTACGCGCGTTGCGCGGTCGGGCTTGCAGAAAGCATATGCGGGCGGCAAGGGTCCGCCGTCAGAGAACGAGGGGCTGATCACCTTCATCGCGCGGCTCCGGGGTGTGCGGCTATCTTATCCACGGCGTCCGTGATGATGCAATCGACCCCGAGCCGGTCGAGGGTGCGAACGCGTGCGGCGCGGTTGACGGTATAGGCCATGACCCGCAACCGTGCATCGCGAGCGCGCGCGACCAGGGCTGCGTCGATGACGCGCTCCTTGAAGGCAACGGCGACGCAGCCGAGCGAACGGGCATGATCGACCCAATCGGCCCGGGCCTCGCCCAGCAAGAGCCCACGCGGCAGGTCCGGCGCCTCGCGGCCAGCCGCCTCGAGGGCGATCCGCGAGAACGACGTCAGGATCGGAGGCACTGTCTCGGTGGCCCACGCTCGGGCACAGTGCGCCGCCACGGCCGCGCCGGTTTCGGCATCCTGACCGGGCACGGGCTTGATCTCGACGTCGGCCAAGAGCCGGTTGGCGCGCAGGAAGCGCTCGACCGAATCGAATCGGGCAAGCGGCTCGCCGGCAAAACCCTTGGAGTGCCAGCTGCCGGCGTCGAGCGCGGCCAGGACGGACCACTCGAGCCCGGCCAGCGGCCCGGCGCCGCTCGTGGTGCGATCGAGCGTGGCGTCGTGCATCAGGTAGAGCGTGCCGTCGGCGGCGAGCTTGACATCGAACTCGAACATCCGGTAGCCGTGGCCGAACCCGAGGCGGATCGCCGCGAGGGTGTTCTCCGGTGCGCGCTTGCCGGCGCCGCGATGGGCGACACGCCGTGGATACGGCCAGCGGTCGAACGTCACCGGCCGCGGCACGCGCGGATTCGCACGGCGGGCCGAGGTCCGCGCCGTCACTTGTCGGGCTCCACCAGCCCCTTGACGAACCACTTCTGCATCAACAGGACCACCAGCACCGGCGGCAGCATGGCCAGCATCGCCGTAGCCATCACCAGGTTCCATTCGGTGGCGGCATCTCCATAGGAGATCAGGCGTCGGATCCCGATCACGATCGGGTACATCGATTCGCGCGTCGTCACCAGCAGCGGCCACAGGTACTGATTCCAGCCGTAGATGAACAGGATCACGAATAATGCCGCGATATTGGTCCGCGACAGCGGCAACAGGATGCTCCAGAGAAATCGCAACGGCCCGGCGCCGTCGATTTTCGCCGCCTCGGCCAGTTCGTCGGGAACCGTGAGAAAGAACTGCCGGAACAGGAAGGTTGCGGTCGCCGAAGCGATCAATGGCAACGTCAATCCGGTGTAGGTGTCGAGCAGTCCCAGCTCGGAGACGACCTGGTAGCTCGGCATGATCCGGACCTCGACCGGCAGCATCAGGGTCGCGAAGATCAGCCAGAAGCAGAACTGGCGCAGCGGGAACCGCCAGTAGACCAGCGCGAAGGCCGACAGCAGCGAGATGGCGATCTTGCCGATGGCGATGACCAGGGCCGTGATCAGGCTGACGAGCATCATCTCGGCCACCGGCTGGCTGGTGTTTCCGCCGCCGGATGTCAGTACCTGTCGGTAGTTCTCGATGAGATGCGGCCCCGGCAGCAGCGACATCGGCACGCGCAGGATATCGTCGGCAGTCTGCGTCGAGGCGACCAGCGTTACCCAGACCGGGAAGAAGACGAGCAGGACGCCCAGGCCGAGGACGGCGTAGGTGAGGACGTCGAACCAGCCGCGTCGTTCAACCATTTGGAGGGTCAGACATATTGAACCTTGCGCTCGACGAAGCGGAACTGGATGAAGGTCAGCGCGATCACGATCAGCATCAGGATGACCGACTGTGCGGCCGAGCCGCCGATGTCGAGGCCCTTGAATCCGTCCGCGTACACCTTGTAGACGAGGATCTCGGTCGAGTTGCCCGGGCCACCGGAAGTCACCGCGTCGATGATCGCGAAGGTCTCGAAGAACGCGTAGACGACATTGACGACGAGCAGGAAGAAAAGGGTCGGCGACAGCAGCGGCACGATGATCGACCGGAAGGTCCGCCAGTTGCCGGCGCCGTCGATCGCCGCGGCCTCGATCATCGAGCGCGGGATCGATTGCAGGCCGGCCAGGAAGAAGATGAAGTTGTAGCTGATCTGCTTCCACACCGCGGCGATGACGATCAGCGTCATCGCCTGCCCGCTGTGCAGCAGATGGTTCCAGTCGATCCCGATCTTCGACAGCCACCAGGTGATGATCCCGATCGAGGGGTTGAACAGGAACATCCAGAGCACGCCGGCGATCGCGGGCGCCACCGCATAGGGCCAGATCAGCAGCGTGCGGAACAGCATCGCCGTGCGGATCGCGCGATCGGCGAAGTACGCCAGCACCAGGCTCGCGGACAGTCCGATCGTCGTCACCAGCACGGCGAACCAGGCCGAGACCTGCAGCGAGTTCACGTAGTCCGGGTCGGCCAGGACGACCCGGAAGTTCTCGAGCCCGACGAATTCGCGCGACAGCCCGAAGGCGTCCTGGACGAAGATCGACTGGTAGACGGCCTGGACCGCCGGCCAGTAGAAGAAGATGGCGATGACCGCGAACTGCGGCCCGAGCAGCAGCCACGGCAACCGCGTGCCGGGAAAGCGGACCCGCTTTTCCATCTATTCCTTCGCAGTCCGCGCGAAGCGGGCGAGCTGCTCGTTGCCACGATCCTCGATGCGCTTGAGCGCCTCCTTCGCCGTCTGCTTGCCGGCCCAGACGTTCTCGAGTTCCTGGTCGACGATGTCGCGGATCTGGACGAAGGTGCCGAGCCTGACGCCGCGCGACCTGTCCGTCGTCTTGACGACCATCTGCGCGACCGAGACGTCGGCACCGGGATTCTTCTCGTAGAAGCCCGACTTCGTGGTCGCCTCGTAGGCCGCGAGCGTCAGCGGCAGGTAGCCCGTCTCCTGGTGCCACTGCGCCTGGATTTCCGGCGACGACAGGAACGTGAAGAACTTCGCGATGCCCTTGTACTCCTCAGG
>JBEVJQ010000102.1:0-14450 GCA_040510055.1 Burkholderiaceae bacterium
GGCGATGCCGAGGTCGCAACCGAGCGCATCCAGCTTTCGGTCGGGCAGGCTCACCTGGTGCGCGAGCGAGCGGTCCGACGGATCGTCGTCGGTAGCGGTCGCGTGATCCAGGTGACGGCGCTCGACAGCGGCCAGATTCTCGTCCTCGCCGAGGCACCGGGGCAGAGCACGGTGCAATTGTGGGGGCCGAAGGGCGTCCGACGACAGTTGGCGATCGTCGTCGTCGAACGCGACACGGCGCGGATCGCCGACGAAGTCGCGGCAATGCTCGGCTCGTCGCCGACGGTGACGTCGCGTGTGGTCGGTGACCTTGTGGTCCTCGAAGGCGAGCAGCCGAGCGAGGATGAGGTCAACCGGATCGTCGAGGTCCAGAAGCGCTTCCCCCAGGTCATGAGCCTCGTGTCGCGCGCGGGGTTCGAGCGGATGGTCCGGATGGAGGTCCGGATGCTCGAGATCGGACGCAATGCGCTGGAGCGTCTCGGCGTGCAATGGCAATCGGGACGCGGGACGCCGTTTGCGATCGACGGGCCCAGCTTCGGCCTGATCGGTGACTTCAAGCGCAGTGATGCGTTCCTCCCAGGCGGCGCAGCTGAAACCGAAGGCTTCACCACTCGCCCACGGGTGCGGCCGTTCGCCACTGCGGCCAGCATCGCGAGTTCGCTGACATCGATGATCGACCTGCTGGTCCAGTCGGGCGAAGCGGCGATCCTTGCCGAACCGCGGCTGTCCTGTCGTTCGGGCGGATCGGCGCGGTTCGTCGCCGGCGGCGAACTGCCGATTCCGGTCATCGCCGCCAACGGTGCGGCCTCGGTGCAGTTCAAGGAATACGGGGTCCGCTTCGAGGTATCACCGGTCGTCAACGCCGCCGGGATGATCGCGGCAACACTGCAGGCCGAGATCTCGTCGATCAATCCGGATGTCCGCGTCCGTGACATCCCCGGCTTGCGCAAGCAGAGCGCCAGTACGCAGGTCAATCTCGTCGAGGGCCAGACGCTGGTCATCGCCGGCATGCTCAGCAACGAGATCTCCGGTTCGATCGACAAGATTCCGGCGCTCGGGGATCTGCCGATCCTCGGTCGGCTGTTCCGCTCGCGCCGCTTCCAGGACCGCGAGACCGAGATGGTGGTGCTGATCACGCCAAGGCTGCAGGAGCAGGTGCTCGCTGCCGACACCGAGCAGCGCGAGCGGGTCGACGAGCGACTGCGGACCCTTCGCCGCAGTCTTACGATGGAGGAGTAGGGCGACCATGGACACCGGCCGACCGTTTGCCACCGCCGCCGTCGCGATACCGAACCTCGAGGTCCGGATAGAGACCGACGACCAGCCGGTGCGCACGGTTCGCATCGAGCGGTTCCCGTGCCGTATCGGCAAAGCCCGTGACACCGAAGTCTGTCTCGGCGGCTGGCGCGTGGGACGGCTGCATGCCGAGATCCACTGGGTCGGGCGCGGACTCAAGCTCGTCGATCTTGGAACGCTCGGTGGTACGACCGTCAACGGCGAGCGCGTCGTCGAGTTCGGTCCGCTGTCGGAGCGGGACGAGATCGGTATCGCCGGCTATCGGCTCCGGTTGCACGGCCGGGCGCTGCGCGGACAGTCAGGGTGGCAAGTGCCGGCGATCCCAGGTCCGACCGAGACCGCGAAGTTCGGTCTGTCCTTCGCCGCTGAGGCGAGTACCGAAGGCGCCGGGGCCGGCGCAGCCGCGAACCGGCAGACTGCTCCGGCGTCAGCCGCTGCCGGTCAGGCCGCGTCGGTAGCCTCGGCCTCCTCCACCGCCTCGGTTACGTCGGGCGCCTCGGTTACGTCGGGCGCCTCGGCTACGTCGGCCGCCTCGGCAACCGCCGATCCCTCGCCGACCTCCATCGCCTCAATCGCCGCGGATACGGCAGCGGCGCCGAGCATCACCGATGACAGCCAGCAGCACGAGGGCTCGCCGGCGAACCGCGCCTGGCAGCGCCAGCTGGCGTTGCTCCCGTGGCGTCGGCTCGCCCACCGCCGGCTCCTCGAGGTGATCGACCTGCAGCGGCGCAATCTTTCGCATTTCAGCGCCGAGCAGTTGCGCGACGAGGTCCGCCAGGCAGTCGAGGCGATCGTGTTCGAGATGGACGAGTTGCCTGATGGCGTCACCGCCGTGGAGCTGATCGCCGAAGTGGTCGACGAAGCGGTCGGGCTCGGTCCGATCGAACGGCTGATGGCCGAGCCCGATGTCACCGAGATCATGGTCAACGGTGCCGCCGACGTCTTCGTCGAACGCAGCGGCAGACTGCAGCGCGCTGCGGTGGCCTTTTCCGACGACCTGGCGGTGCGCAACATCATCGAGCGGATCGTCACGCCGCTTGGCCGTCGGATCGACGAGGCGTCGCCGCTGGTCGACGCCCGGCTGCCGGACGGCTCGCGCGTCAACGCCATCATCGCGCCCGTCGCGCTGAAGGGACCGACGATCACGATCCGGCGATTCAACCGTCGTCTGCTGTCACCGGCGGATCTGGTCCGACTGGGAACGGCCAGTGGACCGATGATGGGTTTCCTCGAGATCTGCGTCCGCGAGCGACGCAGCATTGTCGTCTCCGGAGGGACCGGGTCGGGCAAGACGACGCTGCTCAACGTGCTGTCCAACTTGATAAGTGAGGACGAACGCCTGATCACGATCGAGGACGCCGCCGAACTCAAGCTGGTCCACGAGCACCTCGTCGCCCTCGAGTCGCGGCCGCCGAACGCCGAGGGGCGCGGTGCCGTCACGATCCGCGATCTGGTCCGCAACGCCTTGCGGATGCGGCCGGACCGCATCATCGTCGGCGAGTGTCGGGGCGGCGAGGCGCTGGACATGCTGCAGGCGATGAACACCGGCCACGAGGGATCGTTGACCACCGTTCATGCAAACACGCCACGCGATGCGTTGTCACGGCTCGAGGTGATGTCGCTGATGAGCGGTGTCGAGCTGCCGCTCGCGGCGATCAGGGACCAGATCGCCAACGCCGTCGACGTGATCGTCCATCAGGCCCGGATGCGCGACGGCTCGCGGCGGATCACTTCGCTGATCGAGATCACCGGCGTCGAGTCCGGGCGGATTCAGAGCCAGGAGCTGTTTCGCTTCGAGCAGTCATCGATCGATGACGGACGGATCGTCGGCCGCCACATCGCCACCGGCGCCGTGCCGGAGTTCTACGAGGACCTGCGCCAGCGCGGCCTCGATCCCTCGTTGGCGATTTTCGCGGGCGGACCCGCTGTCGGGCCGCTGCCATGACGACGCGGGCCGCTGCCATGACGACGCGGGCCGCGCACTGGCGACCACCACCGTCACCCACGGCCGGCAGGAAGGACCTATGAACAGCGTGAACCCGATACCGGGTTCTTCCGACCCGCGGCTCTGGGTCGCGGCGATCGGAGTCATGTTCGCCGTCATTCTCGCCGCCTGGGTGGCCATGGACGCGTCGGCGCGGGTCGGCGGCCGCTACGAGCGTCGACTGGCCCATCGGATCGAACGGCGACTCGCAGAACTGCTGGTGTTCGTCGACGTGCGCAGGCTTCTGACGTTGAATCTGCTGGTCGTGATCGGCCTGCCGTTGTTTGCCTGGCTCATTACCGGCGCCTGGCCGCTGGCCGCGGTCGCTGCCGTCCTCGCCCTCGCGGCGCCGAACTGGTTGCTGCTGCGCCTCGCGCGCCGCCGTCGCCAGCGCTTCACCGCGCAGTTGCCGGATCTGCTGCTGCTCGTGGCCGGGTCGTTGCGTGCCGGCGCCGGCCTGACCCTGGCGCTGCGTCAGGTGTCGCTCGAGATCGCTTCACCCGCTGGGCAGGAGATCGACCTGGTATTGCGCGAGCAGCGACTCGGTTCGTCGCTCGATCAGGCGCTGACGGGACTCGAACGCCGGATGGGCGGCGACGAGTTGCGCCTGTTCACGGCGGCGATCCGGATCGCTTCGGACACCGGTGGCAACCTGGCCGAGACGCTCGAGCGGCTGGCCGACTCGATTCGCCAGCGGCTGGCCATAGAGGCCAAGATCGAGGCGCTGACCTCGCAGGGGCGACTTCAGGGTTGGATCATGGCGGCATTGCCGGTTGCCGTTGCACTGGCGCTGTTCGTGCTCGAACCGGAAGCGATGGAGCCGCTGGTCGCGACCTGGCAAGGCTGGCTCGTGCTGGCAGGCGTGGCCGTGCTCGAACTGGCGGGCCTGTTGATGATCCGTCGCATCATGTCCATCGATGTCTGAGTCGCGAACGACTCCCGGCGCTCCGAGTGCTCGGCAATGAGCGCCGCAGTCGTCTTCATCGTTTGCTGCGGGCTTGCCTGCCTGCTGGCAGTCGTGTGGCTCTGTGCCATCGCCAGCGAGGTCCCTGCCGAGCAGCGCGCCTTCCGCGACCCTTCACCGGCCTGGTGGCGCGTGCTCGGTTGGCCCGGACACGCTGTATCGCACTGGGTGGCACCATTGTTGCCGCGACGCTTCCGTCTCCGCTCTATCGAGCGCTTGCGTCACGCCGGGCTCGAGTTCGCGTTGTCGCCCGAGCAGATGGTCGCGGGCCAGGTGTTCGCAGCACTGGCGACGGTGGCCGTCGTGGTCGTGGTCGACGTCCGGCCCGGGCTGCCGCAGCCTGGCTGGCTGCTCGCCGCCGCGGCGATCGGCGCGCTGCTGCCGCTCGCCTGGCTGCGCGATCGCGCCGAGCGGCGGTTGCGTGTGCTGGCCCGGACGCTGCCGTTCTATCTCGACATCCTGACCTTGGCCATCGAGGCCGGCGCCAACGTCACAGGCTCGCTCCAGCATGCGGTCGACAAGGGCCCGGGCGGCCCGTTGGCCGATGAGTTGCAGCGCGTGCTGCGCGATGTCCGGGCCGGGCGCACCCGTGCCGAAGCGATGCGCGCACTCTCGGATCGACTGGCGCTTCCAGCGATCGCCAACTGGGTCGGCGCGGTACTCGCCGCCGAGAAACAGGGTGCCAGTCTCGGCCCGATCCTGCGCGCCCAGGCCGAACAGCGCCGAATGGAGCGGTTCGTCCGCGCCGAGCAGTTGGCGCTGAAGGCACCGGTGAAGATGCTGTTCCCGCTGGTGGCCTGCATCTTTCCGTGCACATTCGTCATCGTGTTCTTTCCGATCGCGGTGCGGCTGGTTTTTGAGGGGCTGATCGGATGACACCAGACGCGGCCGACGGTATCCGGACCACGGCGTGCGACCAGACGCGGACCGTGACCTTGTCGGTCCGGCACGCCGATGGATTCGTCGCGCGCGCCAGAGGCTTGCTGTTCAGCGCACCGCTGCCGCCGGCGACCGGCCTCGTTCTCCGGCGGACCGGGGCGGTCCATGGGCTCGCGATGGGCAGGGCCCTGGACCTGGTGTTCATCGATGGCGACCAGGTGGTCGTCGGGGTTTGCCGCCTCGCGCCGTGGCGCATTCGTCGTCATCGAGACGCCCGAACGACGATCGAATTCGAGGCCGGCACCGCTGCGGCTCTCGGCATCCGCGTCGGCGATCGGATCGCGTTCGCCGCCGCGCAATCCGCGCATTCCACCCGAACCGCGCATTCCAGCCAATCCGCGCAGTCCACCCAAACCGCGCATTCCACCCAATCCGCCCAATCCGTGCGATGGCTGCGTCCACGCGGCGGCGGGTCCATCGCTACGTTCGTCGCGGTCGTGGGGCTGCTCAGCCCGGTCCTGAACGGCGCCGCCCCGTCGCCGGCGCGCGCCGATCGCGGCGCGTTGCCTTTGGCCTGGGTCGAGCGTTTCGCCGAGCGCGCCGAATCGCTCTATCGTGCCGGGGCCGATCAGGAGGCACTCGACGCCTACGGAACGCTGCTTCATGTCGATCCCCGTTCGGCATCGATCGTGTCGCTGCGAACCGGCAACATCCATCAGCGCAACGGCCGACATTGGCAGGCGATCGACAGCTATCGCCGCGCTCTCGAGCTCGATGTCGCAATCGAGGCCAGCGCTCAGGACGCGAGGCGCAAGGCGTTGTCGAACCTGGCGACGCTGCTCGACGCGATGGCGCGACGTGTCGAAGAGGCAATCGATGGCCGATCGTCGCAACCGGGCACAGCGATGTCGCCAATGAGCCGATCGGCGATCACGGCGACGCCGCTTCCCGGGGCCCCGCTCGCAGCGCCGCCCGCGCCTTTGACGTGGTCGCCTGCGGCACCGCGGTCGTCGCTGCTGCCCTCGGCCGACGGTCGTCCCCGACGCGGCGGCGATCCCATGCCACCGACGCCAGACGGAAGGCGGGCTGCTTTGCCGGACGGACGACCGGCCGGCGGCCCCGTGCCGGCGCTTCCCCGGGTCGAATACCTCGGCGGACAGTGATGCCCGACAGCCTGATTGTCCGCACGAGCCACTTCCGACAGGCCGGCGCGACGATGGTCGAACTCGTGATCGCGCTGCCGGTGATGCTTCTGCTCGGCCTCGGCATGTTCCAGCTGGTCCTGGTCTACGCGGCCAGGCTTGCCGTGGAGCAAGCCGTTACCGAGTCGGCGCGCAGTGGCAGTACGAGCCACGCCCAGGACGACGCGTTGCGGCGTGGGTTGGCGCGCGGTCTTGCCCCGCTGATGTTCGGCGCCGACGACGCTGCCGATCTGCAGCGTAGCGAAGCGCGAGCCCTGACCCGGGTAACCGCCGGACTGGCCGACGGTTCGATCTCCCTGGTCCGCCGCTCGCCGACAGACGCCGCGTTCGGCGACTGGGAGGTACCGGCGCTCGATCCCTTCGGCGACCCGATCGCCGGCCAGGTCGAGATTCCGAACGACAACCTCGACACCCGAAGGCTGAGATCGATGCCGACTTCCGGGGTCTCCGGATACCGTGGCGACGAACCGATCGGTGCCGCTTCGAGTCTGACGCTGGTCGATGCCAACGTGCTTCGGGTCGAACTCGTCTACGGGACTCGGCTGGCAGTCCCGATCGTCGGACGCCTGGTGGCCACCACGCTGCGTCGATGGCAGGGATGCGACGAGGCGGGCGGGGCAGGCAGGGCAGGCAGGGCAGGTGGGGGCGGGACGGCCCCGTCCACAGCGGACTTCTGCCGTCACCTTGAGGCCGACCCGCCGCGGCTACCGCTGCGCGCCGTGGCGTCGGTGCGGATGATGTCGCCGGCGAGACGGGCGAGCGGCGTCGCCGGCGGACCGCCGGGCGCAGGTCCTGGAGCCGGAGGCGGGCAGGCGGCTGGCCGAGTGCAATCGGGCCGGATGTCAGGCGCGCCACCGTCGCCCGCGGAACCGGGCTTCGGTCCCGACGGGTCTTTGTCGGCCGACCGCGCCGCTACCGGCGGCGAGCGCGTCGGCGTCGGATGGGATCCGACGCGCGTTTCGGGTGATCGGTCGAATGCCACGCCCCTGGCCAGCGGTTTTCTTGCGACCGGCAGCGATCGCGGTTACCCCACTCCGCTGCTCGGGCATCCGGCGCTGTGCGAAGGCAGCTAGGGTCGTTTCGGAGGTACTTCGGAGGCACTTCCGAGACAGGACACCAGTCGCCAGGAATCTCGATCGCCGAGCGCTCAGAGGTAAACGGTCGTGCCGCCGGTCACGGCACGAAAGCTTGCGGCGAACGGCGTTCGCTGTGAGCGGATCAGCCGAGCCGGCGTCTCGCCCGTCAGTTGACGGACGACGCGCGACATGTGCGCCTGGTCGGCGAACCCGCTGGCGGCGGCGGCATCGGCTAGCGATGACCCGCGGTGGACATGGCGCGAAACTTCCTGGACCCGGGCGACCTGCGCCAGGTGTCGCGGCGAGGCGCCGATCCAGGCTTCGAAATCGCGCTCGAGCTGGCGGCGCGAGACGTGTTGCTGGTCGGCCAGATGCTCGATTTCGACGTTCGGATCGCGGCAAAGTTGCGAGGCCGCGCGTCCCGCGCGAACCGCGCCGCGCGACTGGGCGCGATTGAGGGTCGCGCGCATCTCGAGCCAGCTGGCGAACACCCGGAGTTTGTCCTGGAGCTGCGGCCGCACGGCCACCTGGTCCTCGAGCCGTCGAACCAGTTCGGTGTCGAGCAGTTGCCCGACATCGGCACGGATCCGCGGCGCTGCCTCCAGTCGCCGTCCCTCGAGCATCTCGACAGCGCCGAGCGGCGTCAGCAACGCGAACAGCGTCACGCAGTCACCGGCACCGTTGAACGACCCGGTGTGCTGCCGAATGCCGGTCAACGCCAGGTTGCGGCCGGCTCCCAACTTTTCCTCGATGCAGTGCGACGAACGGCCGTGCTGAAGGGTCAGCATCATCGATTCGTGCGGCGCGATGGACAGCGGCAGCGGTCCGGTCTTGTGCAACTCGAGGCCGACCAGCGCCTTGACATAGTCGCGCAGGACGCCCTCGACCGGCAGATGGCACATCCGCACCTTGTCGGCCAGCTCGGCATTCGAATCGGATTCGAGCATCAGGCAGCCTCCCGAGCGACGCTCTCGCAGAAACAGCGGCGATTGTCCGATCGGCGCGCCCACGCCGCATCCAGCGATTTGACGATGGAAGCCCAGAGGAGGCGCCTCGGGCGCCGCTCTTGTACCGCACGCCGGCGGAACCGTCTTGAACAATTGCGACAAACGACGGGCAGCACCACGCCCGCGGCACCACCCCGCGCCAAGTCGGGGGCCAATATCCCGGGGCCGCTCTCGCGCGGCTACTGCCAGGTGGCAACGCTCCGCGGCGACTGGCGCGGAGACTAGTCCCGCGGCGACTGTCCCGTAGCGACTGCGCCGCGGCGAGTGCCCTGCGGCGAGTGCCCTGCGGCGAGTGCCCTGCGGCGAGTGCCCTGCGGCGAGTGTTCCGCGGCGACCGCCGTGCTACCGCTACCGCCAGCGGCCACCGCCGTGCGGCCCGGCCGCTTAGTTGCTCGCGATGCTGCCCGCCGGTGCTTCGAAGGCGACGTCCGCGGCCGCCGAAGTGCCGGGGCCGGAAGCCGGCTTGGTCGTCGCCGTGGCCAATTTCGACGACGCTGTCGCCGCGGTCGCATCGTACGGATGGCGGTCGAACGGGTAGAAAGCCCGGATCCGCTGGACGTACGCGAGTGTCTCGGGGTACGGCGGGACGCCGCCATGCTTGTCGACCGACCCTTCGCCAGCGTTGTAACCGGCCAGTGTCAGGGCGACGTCACCCCGGAAGTAGGCAAGCAACCAACGCAGATAGGACATGCCTCCGCGAATGTTCTCGGTCGGGTCGTTGATGTCACGAACGCTGAAGCGCTCGGCGGTCTCGGGCAGCAGTTGCATCAGCCCGTATGCGTTCTTCGGCGACCGGGCGTTCGGGTCGAACCCCGACTCGGTGGCCATCACCGCCAGCACCAGCCGCGGATCGAGCTTGAGGCGCTTGGCTTCGACCAACACCATTTGGGCGTACCGGAGACGATCGCCGGCCAGCGCCGGAGCATTGCGCAACGGCGAACTCGCCGAAGACTTCGGCACGAATGCCGCCAGTTCCTCGCGCGTCGCAGGCCGCTCGACGGTGCCGCGTTCGACTACCGTGCCCCGCAAGCACATCGGCAGGACCTCGGGCTCGCCGGCGAATCGCCTGGCCCACTCCGCCGCAGGTGCGTAGCCGAAGCGGTGAGCCCGCATGAACAAGGTGTGGGCAGCGGCACGGCTCTTCTCGACGCCGTTGCCATCGGCGTACAGCCACGCCATCCGGACCAACGCCTCCGGGTAGCCCTGGGCCGCAGCCTCGCAGTAGAGGTCGAACGCGCGGACGAGGTCGCGCGCGGCGCCGAGCCCGGTCTCGTGCATGGTTCCCTGCTGGACCAATTGCTGGAGCCGTTCGATGGAGTCGACCTGGCCCTCCTTCAGCATCCGCGTGGCCACGGTCCGGTTCTCCGGCGTGCGCTCGATGCGGCGATCGATCGGTGCCGCCGGCGTGCCTCGGGCACCGCGCGGCGCCGGCCCGGCGCCGTCGTCGGCTGGTTGCAAGTTGATCGTGTTGTCGCCACCGACGCGCGATTCGAGCCGCTGATCGAACGAAGGCTGGAACGACCGGGTGCCGTTGCCGTAGTTCCAGTTGTTGACCGGTGCCTGATAGTTGCTGCCGGCGTTGCTCTCGCCACGACTGCCGTTGGCTCCGATCGCGTTGGTCGGTTGGCCGCGCGGCTGGCCGACAGGACCACCGTTCTGCGCCCACGCCGACCCGGTGGCCACTGCGAAACAGCCGACGAGCCCGACGACCAACCATTGCCGCAAGGGCGCCGGCAAGCGTCGGGACAGGTGGCTAGGATCGTTCATGGCCCTGAATTTAGCTCAGGTCGGCGGCGCGACGGGAAGAACCCCGATGTTGCGCTCGCCGGCGTCGTCGACGGCGACCCGTTGGGCCGGGGCGTCGTCGCTTCTAATGCAACGTGATGACCGGGTTGCGTAACAGTAAGAGAGGGTTGCGTAACAGGAAGACCGGATCGCGCAACGGGGAGGAGAGTCGCGCAATGGGAGGACAAGGGTTGCGCGCGGAACATGGGGTCGCGCAACGGGAGGACAGGGTCGGGCCTGCGCCCAGGGCCGACCCTCGAAGCGCTATCGCATCCCGAGCTTGTTGAGCAGGTCGTAGAGCGTCGGGCGGCTGATGCCCAACATTTCCGAGGCGCGGGCGATGTTGCCGTTGACCCGCTTGAGGGCCTTCTGGACCGCTTCGCGCTCGGCATCTTCGCGGGCTTCGCGCAGGCTGATGAGCCGCGTGTTCGACTGCGAGGCCAGCCCGAGGTCGCCGGACTTGATGGTCGGGCCCTCGGCCGTGATCACTGCCTGCTTGATGGCGTTGCCCAACTCGGCAACGTTGCCCGGCCACTCGTGTTCGCGGATCGCCTCGATCGCCTCGTCGGACAGGCGCAGCCGATGGCGGCCGAGCGAGGCCTGGTAGCGCTGCAGGAAGTAGTCGGCGAGCTGGACGCTGTCGTCGCCGCGGTTGCGCAGCGGCGGGAGCACGAGGTGGACCTCGGCCAGCCGGTCATAGAGGTCGCGGCGGAACTGGCCTTCGGCGATCCGCCCGCCCAGTTGTGCGGTCGCGATGGTGATCAGCCGTGGCAGTTGGTGGCGGTCACGGATACCAGCTTCGACCTCGACCAGGCGGCGCAGCAGCGTCGCCTGGGTTTCGGGCGGCAGGGCATCGACCGAATCGAGGATCGCGAAGCCGGAGCGGCGTCCGGTCTCCATCATTGCCGGGGAGGTGACGCGGGCGCGTTCGAAGAAGTCCTCGATGTCGGCACTGCGCGAAGCCGAGCTGCAGAGCAGCATCGGCACCGCCGGGTTGGCTGCACCCGAATCGCTCATCGCGGCGCCCCCGCGACGCGGCGGCGCGGCCAGCATCCACGCGAGTGTCTTGCGACCCGTTCCCGGTTCGCCCTGGAACATCACCCGCGCCGGCTGACCGACGAGCCGTTCGGCGCGGCGCGAAATGCGGCGCATCGTCGGGTCGGCGGTGCGAATGCCGGGGACGACTTCGGTCAAGCGCCGCCCGCGACTCGGCGCCGCCTGCTGATGATCGAGTTGCGCGGCACGCATCGCCCGCGCCACCGCATACGGCAGGGCATCGGTTTCGCCGGGATAGGTGAGGAAGTCGTAGACGCCCGCTTCGAGCAGTTCGTGAACGAGGATGTCGTCGCCGGCGCCGATCACGACGATGCGGCCCTGCGGATGAACATGTGCCAGGCGCTGGACGGCCTGGTGTGGTGTCATCTCCATCTGAGGTCCGGACTCGGTGCCGACGTCGAGCACGAGCACCTCCGGCGGTGACGAGCGGATGGCGTCGAGCGCGGCGGTGACGCCAACGGCGCGAGCGAGGTCGAGTTCGGCCATCCGGGGGCCGATGTCCAGGGCCCTCGAGGGTGCCAGGACCACGTGCAGAATGCGCATCGTCAATTCCATGTGACTTTGAGGCGCAGTGCCGTCCGACCGCGCGTGTTGGTCATTTCAGCAGCGGCCGTCCGAACGTCGAAGGACATCCTTCACGGATGAACCGCCGGGCGGGTGCCAGCTGCCTACAATCGGTTGGTGACCAGGCACTCTTTGACGATTCGACGCGATGGCGCATCCGACGGCGCGCGCGAACGTGCTGCAGGTTCGGCCGTGACAGGGTCCCAGGCGACGCCATCCGACGCGACCGCGAGCGCGGACGCGCTCGCCATCTCCGCGGCACTCGACTTTGTGGCGCTGCATGGCGGCGAAGGCCGTGTGAACTGGATCACCGAAGTCGAACCACGGTCGCAGACGGCCGCAGGGATTGATCGAATCCTGGCCGAGCAGGGAACGGATGCGGCTGCACGCGTTGCCGGCATCCTTGCCTGCGCACAGATCGAACCGACACCCGAAGCGTTGCTCGCTCTGCTGCCCGAGCCGCTGGCGTTGGTCGTCGGCGAATTGCTCCCGGCCTGCATCCGGTTGCTGTCACTGGACTCGGTGACGATCGACGCTGCCGCCGGTCGCGGGCCCGAGACGTTGCGGCGGATGACGCTGGCGATGGCCGGTGATGTCCGCGTGATCCTGGTAAGGCTCGCCGCCGGGCTTCATGGCTTGCGGCTCGCTTCGGGGGCGCTCGAACGCGACGATGGCGCCGTGCCGGCACCGGCTCGGGCGCGGGCGCGTGAGGCCCAGGCCATCCTCGCGCCGCTGGCCAATCGCCTCGGCCTGTTCCACTTGAAGTGGGAGATCGAGGATCTGGCTTTCCGGCTCATCGATCCTGACCGGTACCGATCGCTCGCTGCCAGCGTCGCCGGGCGACGGGCCGAGCGCGAAGCTGTCGTCGTCGCTGCGAGCGTCACGCTCGCGGCGGCACTCGAGGAAGCCGGCATCCGCGCGACGGTGGCCGGCCGGCCGAAGCACCTGTACAGCATCGCCCAGAAGATGCGCCAGAAGGACCTGGCGCTGGAGCAGTTGCACGACCTCCTCGGGCTGCGGGTACTGGTGGCGACTGTCGGCGACTGCTACGCGGCGCTCGACGTCGTCCACGGCTGCTGGCAACCGGTCGCCAGCGAATTCGACGACTACATTTCGCGCCCCAAGCCCAACGGCTATCAATCGCTACACACCGTCGTCGTCGGAGATGACGGTCGCTCGCTCGAGGTCCAGATCAGGACGCGGACGATGCACGAATTGGCCGAGTACGGCATCGCCGCGCACTGGCGTTACAAGGAGGGTTCGGGCCCGGGACCGGACCCCGGGGTCTCCAGGATCGCCTGGCTGCGGCAGCTGCTCGCCTGGCAGCAGGCGACTGGTGCCGTGCTGGGCGCCGAGGGCGCGAGCACGCGCGACGATGGCCGGATCTTCACATTGACCCCTCAGGGGCGAATCGTCGAACTGCCAGTTGCCGCGACCCCGGTCGATTTCGCCTATCACGTGCACAGCACGCTCGGGCACCGCTGCCGTGGCGCCAAGGTAGATGGGCGCCTGGTCCCGTTGAACACGCCGCTCGTCGACGGCCAGGTGGTCGAGATCGTCACCGCCCGTCGCGGCGGCGCGATCGGGCCATCGCGCGACTGGCTCAATCCGGCGCTGGGTTTCGTTCGCAGCGCGCGGGCGCGGACCAAGGTCCGGCAGTGGTTCCATGCCCAGGAGCGGGCAGCGGGGCTGGCGACGGGCCGGGAGCGCGTCGAGCGGGCGCTGGCGCGCGAGGGCCGGACGGCGCTCGGCTTCGAGGCGCTGGCGCAGCGGCTGGCGCTGCCCGACGTCGAATCGTTGTTCCTCGCCGTTGCCCAGGAAGCGATCGGCCCGCGGGCGCTGGAAGAGGCGATCCGCCGCGATGCCGCCGATCCCGCGGCTGCGGGCGCTGCGGGCGCCGGACCCGGCGGCGGCCCGGTGCCGGGACAGGGCGCCGCGGTGCCGGGCGATGGAGCCATGGCGCGCGCCGTCCTTGGTCGTACCGAAGCCCTGCCCGGCCTTGCGATCTCGGCGCCGCCGACGGCCGCGAAGGCGGCTGCAGGTCATGGCGTTCGCGTCGCCGGCGTCGACTTCCTGCTCACGCAACTGGCGCGTTGCTGTCATCCGGCGCCGCCCGACCCAATCGTCGGCTTCGTCACGCGCGGCAAGGGCGTCAGCGTCCACCGGCGCGACTGCTCGGCAATCGGCGCCCTCGCGGCGCGGGCGCCGGAGCGAATGCTCGACGTCGACTGGGATCACTGGCGACCGCCCGTGGCCCGTGGGCGGCGCGGCATGCCGGTCGACCGACGCTACCCGGTTGCGATCCAGGTGGAGGCGCGCGATCGCTCGGGACTGCTGCGCGATATCGGCGAGGTCCTGGCTCGCGATCGCAACAACGTGCTGTCGGTGCGCAGCCAGACGCGCGGCGAGGCGGCGCGCTTCACGCTGATCATCGAAGTGGCGGGCGCCGATGCTTTGGGGCCGATCTTCGACCAGATCCGACGGATCGACGGGAGATCGGATTGCCGCCGGATCTAGACAGCATGGTCGCCCGTCTCATCAAGGGCGACCATCTGTCCGGCTCCGGCTCCGGCTCCGGCTCCAGTGCAGGTCCGGCGTGCGGTCCGGCGTGCGGTTCGGCGCGCGGTTCGGCGCGCG
>JBEVJQ010000103.1:0-18229 GCA_040510055.1 Burkholderiaceae bacterium
GGGGCGAAGGCCGAGACGGTCATGGTTCCCTCCGATAGCGAGAAGTGCCGGTTTCCCTCCGACCCCTCCAAAGCGGCGCCGGTTTGCGCCGAACCACCGAAGCGGCGCGGGCTCCCTCCGGCACCCGGAGCAGCACCGGCGGCCCGATGGCAGGCCGTACGTCCGTTCTCTGGATTCCGGTGCGGTCGGCAGCGAGAACCGGGCCCGCGTCAGGGGAAGGTAGGACCGGGCTCGCATCAAGGGAAGTCCCGGCCCCGCGTCAGGGGGAGAACCGGGCTCGCATCAATGGGGAGAACCGGGCTCGCATAGGGCGATTGGGCCAAGGCCTCGATCTGGCTGCTTGCTGGACCAGATAGCGTTCTTCGTCGAAAGCGAGCAAGCACTTATGCATGCTTTGGGAATCGGACCCTTTCTCGGGTGGGTCGCGATGAGAGCCTGTCTTAGCCATCGGCCGACGCTCCGGCGAACCAGGCCTTCGCGACCGAACAGCAGCAACGCCGCACCACGCGCCGTTCGCCACCGAAACAGTCCGTCGTGGCGAAGGTTCATCACCGTCTGCCGGCAAAGGTCGAGGCCGAATCGAAGCGAAGCATGCAACATCCAGCGGCGCCGCCGACGGTCATCGCCACCAAGTGCACGGTAGACGTCGAAAGCGGTGCCCCGGTGCTCGCTTTCCTCGGCGCAGTGCCAGCGCCACATCGTTGCCAGCCGCGGTTCGACGCCGATGCATGGCTTCCTGGCCGACGAATCCACGGATTTCGGTCTCGAGTGCCGCGCATTTCTCCGGCGGCAAGACCTTCTGCGCCGCGCGAACCGAATTGATGAAGAACTGCTCGCCGGCCGGGAAGCTCATCGACAATGCGTTGAAGAGCGCCTGCGCAGGGGATCGCCCTGGAGCCAGTGGCGTTCGAACGGGGTCGTCAGATCGACGAGAGGCTGGCCGACGGACGGCGAAGACATGCAATGGTTCCGGGGGCCCCGATGAAGGCTGCTCGAGGCCTGGTACTGTCTGGTACCAAACCGTCGACTAGCCGGCTTGTCCTGGCTGGCGTCAAGCCTCCGGCTGCCCTGCATGATCGGCATGACCGGTGGCCTGGTCGGTAGCGACGCGGCCGGCAACGCGGCCACCTGCCTTGAGGGGTGACGACTTGGCCAACGGCCCGGTAACCGACGCGACGGCCGCCGGTG
This sequence comes from Burkholderiaceae bacterium, assembly GCA_040510055.1. Taxonomy (GTDB): domain Bacteria; phylum Pseudomonadota; class Gammaproteobacteria; order Burkholderiales; family Burkholderiaceae_E; genus Lautropia. Next base: position 1,189 of record JBEVJQ010000103.1, read on the forward strand.
GCCTCCGGCAGGACGCTTTCCGATCGCGGCTGCTCCATGCGCTGGCCGAGTGCGTCGCTGCCCGCGGCTATTCGGAGTCGACGATCGCCGACATCGCGGCCCGTGCCCACACCTCGAAGCGGACGTTCTATGAACACTTCCGCTCCAAGTCCCACTGCCTGTTGACGCTCCATTCCGCGGCCAGTGCTCGCGTCCTCGAGACCGTTCGCGATCGACTTGCAATCGATGGCCCCTGGCAGCAACGGGTCGAGCGGGGGCTGCGCGCCTATTTCGAAGCACTTGCACGCGGGCCGGTGCTGCTGCGCACGCTGTTCATCGAGATCGGTGCACTCGGTGTCGAGGGAATGGCAGCCAGGCGCCAAGTCACCGACAGCTTCGTCGCCCTCGTCGCCGGGTTGGCTGACGCGGGCGACTCCGGGTTGGCTGAGGAGGGCGGCTCCGGGTTGGCTGGCGGGGACGACTCCAGGTGGGCTGACGGCGTCGACTCCGGCAGTGGTCGTCGGGCCGCCGCTGCCCGGTCGGCGTCCGAGCGCGAGGCGATCTGTACCGCGCTGGTCGGCGGCATCGCGGAACTGGTCGTCCAGGCGATCGAACGCGACCTGATCGACGAACTGCCCGCCCTGACCGAACCAGCGACCCGGATGGTCTGCGCGGTGCTTCGCGACCTGCGCGGCGAAGGCGATGCGGCGTCCGCAGGCCACCATCTTCCCGGTCAAGGCGAGTCAGCGTCGTCCGACCAGCAGGCCGGTTGACCGGCGATAGCGCGGCCGACTCAAGCGACGTCCACCGTCGCTGGCGCCGAATCGCGGGTGCCGATGCCACCTGCGCCCCCGAGCCGACCCTCGAACCGCGGAATCGGGCTGTCGATGATCACCGCCAGCACCCGCAGGAAGTCCCGTGCCGCGACCGGCGCATCGGCCGGCAGGAACGCGGCCAGCCCGCGCATCAGCAATGACCGCTGCGGATTCGGCAGTCGCCGCAGCGCGCCGACCGATGCCTGGAGGCCGCCGACATCGAACGGCGGATGGCCCTGACCGGTCCGCGACAGATGGGCGCCGCGGATCAGTTCGATGGTCAATCGCTCCGCCCGAAGTTCCGGCTGCTGGCTGACCCGGGCGAGCAACTGGACCACCCAGCGGACGGCACCGGCAGCGTCGGCCGGCGTCTCGTCGCCCGGCCAGGCCATCTCGGCCAACGGCATCAGTCGAGCGCGCAGCAGCACGTAGTAGATCCACTCGACCAGCGTCACACGCTGATCGAGGTCGATCTGCGAACGCAGCAGCCACAACAGGTCCTCGCGCCACGGCCGCGCGAGCGGGCGCAGCGTCGCCGAGCACAGCTCGAGCAGCGGCCAGCGCAGCGCGTGACCCCGGTCTGGGCCGATCGCCTTCAGGGCCTCGGCCAGCCGTTGCTGGACCGGCTCGGCGGCGCGCCAGCGTCCGGGCCACAGCACCGGTTCGACGCCGGCGCCGAGGATCAGCAGTGTTGCCAGCGCCGCCGCATGCGTCGGCTCGTGCGCGGCACGCGCGAGTTCCACGAGTCGCGCCACACCCTCGGGCGCCAGCGGGTCGATCGGCCCGGAATCGAGGGTCGGAAGCGCCCGCGTCGACAACCAGTCGGCACTGTCGTCGTCTTCGGGCGGTGCGCCGGGAAGGGGCGCAACGAGAAGTGGCAAGCCGAGGCGCGGAGCGTCGCCGGAATGAGCCTCACGCGAAAGAGACTCCCGCGAAAGAGACTCCCGCGGATGAGGCTCGAGGGGTCGAGGCTCGGCCGGTCGAAATTCGAGGGGTGCCGCACCGAGGGGCCCAGCCGCCTCGAGCGGCGGCGTGCTCGTGAACGCGGCCGGCAGCCTTCGCGTTGCCAGCGGGCACGGAAGCGGCGGCAGCTCGCGGCCGATCAGGCGGCGGACGCGCGACGCCAGCGGCGGATGCGTCGCGAGCAGGCGCGACCCCGGCAACGGGACGTGAAACATCGCCGGCCGGAATGCGGCCGCCGCGCGTTCGCGCATGGTTCCGTCGCGGTCGGCCGTGTGGACGGCGAGCCATTGGACCTTGCGCAGTGCGCCCGCCAGGCCATCGGGGAGCCGCGTCAGGCGCACGGCCTCGGCATCGGCATGCCATTCGCGCTGGCGGCTCATCGCGGCGCCGAGCAGGCGGGCGGCCAGGTGTCCGAGCCAGCCGCAGGCGACCAGCAGCAGGCCCGGCAGTGCATAGAGGTAGCCGAGCGCCAATGCTCGGCTGCCGGCGTCGTGGACCAGCTCGAGCCCCGTGGTGAGAGCCGCCGTCCGGGTGTGGATGGCGACGTCGCCCGAGGTCACGTGCGCGATCTCGTGGGCGACGAGCCCCTGCAATTCGTCGCGATTCAGCCGCTCGATCGCGCCTCGCGTGACCAGCAGCGCCGCGTCCTCGCGCCGCATCCCGGTCGTCAGCGCGTTGATCGAGAGGTCGCGCTCGAGCACGTGGACCCGCGGCACCGGCTGATGCGCGGCAAGCGCCATCTCCTCGACCAGATTGAGCAGCCGTCGTTCGGCGAGATCGAGCCTGACCGCGCCCGGTTCGAGTTCGCGCGCGCCCAGTCGATCGGCCACCGTGGCCGGATGCGAATCGAGACGCTCGTATTCGAGCAGCGAGCCGCCGACGATCAGGCCGGCCGTGGCCAGCAGATTGATCGTCAGGAAGCCTAGCGGGACGGGCGCATCACCGGCAATCAGCCGCCACGCGAGCACGCACCCGAGATGAAAGCCGGCGACCACCGCGACGACGGCCAATCCGTAGAGTAGCCACAGCCGACGGGAGTCGCGAGCGGCCGTTTGCTGATGCTGACGAAAGTCCACGCGGTCACGACAGCTGCACGACGACCGGATCCCGTTCACTTTCGTTGCGCGTGGCGCGCAGATGGCCCGCTGCGACGAAGCCGAACGCGGTGGCCACGAGGCTTGCGGGGAACTGCCCGATCCCGTCGTTGTAACGATTGACCCTGTCGTTGAATGCCTGGCGCGAGAAACCGATTCGATTCTCGGTCGATGCCAGCTCCTCGGACAGACTGGCAATCGACTGGTCGGCGCGCAGTTCAGGATAGGCCTCGACGACCAGCCCGAATCGGGACAGCGCACCGGCGAGGCCGGCCTCGGCGCGGTCGAGGCGCTCGATCAGATCGGTCTTGCCACGACCGGCAACGGCAGCCTCGCGTGCCTCGCTGGCGCGCTGGCGCGCGAGGGTCACCGCTTCGAGTGTCTGGCGCTCGTGCTTGAGGTAGCCGCGCGCAGTCTCGACCAACGTCGGCACCAGGTCATGGCGGCGCTTCAGTTGGACGTCGATCTGGGCAAAGGCGTTGCCGACCTGATTGCGCAGTCGAACCAACTGGTTGTAGACGGCCACCGCCCAGACGAGCACCGTGCCGAACAGCACGAGGAACACCAGCAGACCCACGCTCACGAACCTCTCCCAGGTGAGGGAGCTAGGTTAGTGGCAAATACCACCACGGAGGGTCCCGCCCGTCTGGCCCCGCCGTTCGCCGGTCCGGCGGACCAATCGACTGCCGACAGCCGGACGACCGGTTGGTCTGGATGACATGCACGGGTGACGGCACTCGGCTCGGCGCGTGACGCGCGAGCCCGCTGGGCTACTTACGATCCGTGGCCTGGATCTTGGCTAGATCCTGCGCGGTCAGGTACTCGAACGTCGTCACCACCCGCGTGGCCCCGTTGACGCGTGCCGCGATGTGGGCGGCACGATCGCCCTCGTCCTGTGTGACCAGGCCCATCAGGTAGACCGTCGAGACCTCGGACACCACCTTGATGGCGTTCGATGGCAGGTCGCGCTCACGAACCAGCGCCGCCTTGACCCGTGCGGTGAGCCCGGAGTCGCGGGTGTGCGTCGAGAACGACGCGGTGTTGCCGATTTCGATCTCGTTATAGAGTTCGCGGATGTCGAAGGCAGCGCTGCGGACCACCTCCTCGGCACGTTTGCGGTCCTGCTCGCTCGCCGCCTGCCCGGCAAGCAGGACGCGGCGATTGAAGCTGGTGACCGTGACCGAAGCCTCGCCGTTGGCGAACACACGGTTCAGCTCGCGTAGCGACTTCAACTCGATCGACTGATCTTCGGTCTGGGCCCCGAGCGTGCGGCGATCGAGGACGGCCATCGTCCCGACCGCGGCACCGGTCAGTGCCAACGGGAAACAGCCGGACAGCCCCACGACGGCACCGAGCAGCGCCATTCCGGCGGCGGCTCGACGAAGTCCGGCCGTAGGCGCCGCTCTCGGCGTCGGTTCATTCATGCGCGAATGCACTGGGCTCATCTTGCGGTGGGGCGACTCAGTCGGAGTGGGTCGGCGCGATGCGCGGATTATAAGGAGTTCGGAGAAGCGGCCCGCTTCAGAACGCCGCCTTGATCCAGTGTGGCGTGTCACCTTCGATTGCGATGACGTCGAAGCGACACGGCGGTGGTTCGTGCCGCCCGAAAGCCTGTTGCAGGTAGCGTTCCGCGGCACGCGCCAGTCGCTGACGCTTGCGCCCATCGATGCTGGCCGCGGCGCCACCGAATCGCATCGAGCCGCGATTCCGGACCTCGACGAATACCAGCGTATGCCCCTCGACCATCACCAGGTCGAGTTCGCCGAAACGATAGCGGACATTGGCAGCGACAAAACGCAACCCAGCGGCTTCGAGCAGAGCGCGGGCGCGGGCCTCGGCAGCGCGGCCACTCTCGACCGTTGTCACTCGGCCACCGGCCCCGTTGTCACTCGGGCACCGGTATACCGTCGCGATAGGACGCCAGCGCCGGCAGCCGTTCGATACGTGACGAACTGCCATCGTAGCTCAGGCGACCACTGAGACCGTCGAAGTCGAATTTCGCGTGGCCGGAGAAGAATGCCCGGGTGACGCGGATCGCGTCGACGCCGAGGCAATAGAGGCGCAACATTTCGAGCGAAAAGTCGACCGGGACGGCCTCGTAGCCGATCCGCTGGGCGTACTGGCTCGAGAGGATGCCCGGCATCTCGACGAAGCGAACCCCGGTCAGTTCCGGAATCGGTGCTGCGCTCACGCCACCGGAAGAGAGCAGCGACGTGCCGAATGCCGGCACGGCGTTGCCGATGATCGGCCGTACCAGTCGTGCGAGGTCGGTATCCATCGCAAGGAAGAACAGGTGGCCGGTCTCGCGCTTGATCGCGGCGCGGAACTTGTAGAGCCCGGCCAGCTCCAGTTCGATCGGCAACGGCGCCTCGCCACCGAGCGACCGCCAGGTCTCGTAGAACATCGCAGCGGCGCGTTTGCCGATCGGCGTGGCCGATCCGATGATGATGGCCCTGGCCGGCGCCCCGCGCAGCGCGGCTTGATCGAGCGAACGCATCGCCTCGACGGCGATCTGCCTGGCCTCGGTCTCCACCGCCAGCGACAGCGTGATCACGTTCCAGGGCAGCGCCGCGTCGCCTTCGATCTGGTTCAACGCCAGCGTCGTGATCGGAACGTCGCCCAGTTGCAGCAGCGAGGTCGCGCCGACGCGGGTCAGCGGACCGATCGCCAGCGCCGTACCGCGCTCGAGCATGCCGCGGTAGGCGGCGGCCAACTGCTGCGCCGAATCGTCGACTTCGTAGAGATCGACGGCGAAGCCGCGGCCCTCGCGCTTGTATGCCGCCTCGACGCCGGCGCGCAGCGCGGCGCTGGCGCGCGCCAACGGGCCCTGCGACTTCGGTAACAATAGACCGATCCGCTCGACGCTGGCGGCCTGTGCCCGCGCCTCGCCGGTGTCGAGTGCCGCGCGGCCGGCGGCGATCGCGGCGGCCGCTGCCACCATCGCCCTCAATGCCCGCCGCCGCCGCATCATGCCGTCATCCGTCCTGGAGCTCGAAGATCGTCCCGATGACGGTCCGTTGCATGCAGGATTATATGTAGTGGCCACGCCGATCGGGAATCTCGAGGACCTGTCGGCTCGGGCGATTCGGGTACTCCGTACGGCCGATATCGTGGCCTGCGAAGATACTCGCGTCAGCCGTACGCTGCTGCAGCGGATCAGTGCGCCAGGGCGCTGCGTCGCGCTCCACGCGCACAACGAAGCCCGGCAGTCACCGATCCTGCTCGCCGCGGTTGCCGACGGCGCGCGGATCGCACTGATTTCCGATGCCGGCACGCCGGCGGTCAGCGATCCCGGAGCTCGCCTGGTCGCTGCGGCCCAGGCGCGAGGAATGACCGTGGTCCCGATTCCAGGGCCGAGCGCCGTCACCGCCGCGGTCAGCGTCGCGGCGCTCGCCGATGGCCGCTTCCGCTTCGAAGGGTTCCTGCCGACGCGGTCCGGGCAGCGGCGCGCGCGCCTGCAACAGCTCGCGACCAGCGACGTCGCAGTCGTGCTGTTCGAGGCGCCTCATCGCATCGAGGCACTCGCCGCGGAGATGGCTGCGACGATGGAGCCGACGCGCATCGTCGTGGTCGGCCGCGAACTGACCAAACGCTTCGAGCAGATCGCCCGGCTCGAGGTCGGCGCCCTGGCCGCGTGGCTTGGCGCCGATGCCGATCGCCGGCGCGGGGAGTTCGTGCTGGTGATTCATCCGGCCGAGGAACCGCAGAGCTCGGAGCTACTTTCCGAACTGGGCCGACGCGCCATCGCCGTGCTCGCCGAAGCGATGCCACCGCGTGCGGCAGCACGGGCTGCGGCGCGAATCAGCGGCGACGACGCCGATTCGCTCTACCGTTTCAGGGCCGGGCAACGATCCACGGACGCTGACCAGTAGCGCGCTCGATCCGCGTGGCCATCTCCCGGGCGCGCTGGTGGTCGTCGTAGGGCCCGGCCTGGACCCGGAACACCGCGGCGTTTTCCACCACGCGCACCGGCACGTCGAGCCAGTCGAACTGCGTCTGCAATCTGCGCTGGGCGGCCTCGGCCGCCGGACGCGACCCGAACGCTGCGAGCTGGACGTAGTGGCCGAACCGCGGCGCCGAGTCGATCGCCGGCTCCTGGCGAATGGCCACGGGAGCGGGAGATCGAGTCGAAGCGGAGGTTTGAGCAGAAGGGGAGGTTTGAGCGGAAGCGGGGGGTTGAGCGAAAGCAGGCGGTTGAGCAGATGCGAGGGCTTGCGAAGGCGAGGGCGCGGAGGCTGGAGCGGGCACAGCGGCTGGACCGGGCGCCGCTGGACCGGGCGCGGCGGCGAGCAACCTGAGCGCGTCCTGGCCTTCGGTCGTGGCCGCCGTACCGATCAACTCGACCTCGACCGGGGCGCTGCCGGCCTCGTAGTACCCCAGCCGATGGGCGGCGGCCGCCGACAGGTCGATGACCCGATCCCTGAGGAAAGGGCCACGATCGTTGATCCGAACCACGATCGAGCGGCCGCTGTCCAGATGGGTGACGCGTACGAAGCTCGGCAATGGCAGGGTCGGATGGGCACCGGTCATGGCGTACATGTCGTACGGCTCGCCGGTCGACGTCGGCAGCCCCTGGAACTTGCGGCCGTACCACGAGGCGACGCCGCGCTCGCGGAACATCCGGCGCTCGGTCATCGGCACGTAATCCCGGCCGAACACCTGGTAAGGCCGGTTGGCGCGCGGGTGCAGCGGCTCGGGCCGGGGCTCGGCATCGGCGATGGCCTCGGCCAGCGCCATCTCCCGATCACCAGGACCGTCGTCGAGGTAGTACGCACCGGGACGCGTGATCGACGCAGCCCTGGCCGCATTCGCCGCAGCTGGAGCCGCATCGGCAGGCGACTTCGATGACCGCGGCGACGGCGCTGCGCTGCCCGGTGCAAGGGACGCGGGCACCCCCGGCGGTGGGTCCACCGGGGTGGCGGCCACAGGGACCGCAGGAGCCGCAGGCGGTGCGACTACCGAGGCAGGGGCCGGGGGTGGCGGCGGCCGTGCGACCACCGGGGCAGGGGACGCGGGCGGCGCGTTCGTCGCCGCAGTGGTGGAGGTCGCGCTCGACGTCGTCGTCGGCGCTCCGACCGTCGCCGGCAGGCTGGACACGGGTCCCGGATGCGACAGCGGATCCCGTCCGCCTCCCGGCGGCGGCGCAATGCAACCTGCCAGGACCGACAACGTGACCACGGCGCCGACCGAGACCACGGCCGACAGCGGACGGCGGCTGCCGGGCGGCCGTCGCGCGCGCCTGCAGCCAGTCACGATCGCTCTTCCTCGCGGGTTTCGCCGACGTCGACCACGGGCTTGCGCGGCGCACGGGCGAACATCCGGTCGTAGAGCCCGGTGGGAATCATCCGCAGGGTCCGGGCCACGATGCCCATCTGCCACGGGATGACCTTGTAGCGCGCGCCGGCCTCGATCGCGTCGAGGGCGCGGACGGCGAACCGATCGGCGTCCATGAGGAACGGCATCCTGTACGGATTGACGCTGGTCATCGGAGTCCGGATGTAGCCAGGGGTGAGGGTGACGACGCGCACGCCGCTGCCATGCAGTTCGACGCGCAGGCTCTCCAGGTAGCTGACGACGGCCGCCTTGCTCGCGCTGTAGGCCGCGGCACCCGGCAGCCCACGGATGCCGGCGACGCTGGCGATACCGACCAGCGTCCCGCGCCCCGCCGCGCGCATCGGGGCGATGAACGGGCCGAGAGTGTCCACCATGCCGAGCAGGTTGACGTCGACGATTCGCCGGAAAGCCGCGCGGCCAGCGGCGGTCTCGGTCGCCGTGCCGGCGCTGACGCCGGCATTGGCGATGACCAGATCCGGGGTGCCACCCGCGAGGAACGACCGGCAGTGCCTGTCGAGGGCATCGCGAGCGGTCAGGTCGAGCACAGCGAGCGTGCAGTGAAGGCGGGGATGACGGGCCGCCAACTCCGCTGCCAGCGCAGTCAGCAGCGGTTCGCGACGGGCGATCAGCAACAGGCTGGCCGCGGGATGACGCGCGGCGATCTCGGCGACGAGCGCACGCCCGATGCCGCTCGATGCACCGCTGACCACCGCGCGCACTGGTGCGATTCGCAGTTGGCGCGCTCGGCCGAACGCCGGCCTAGCGGGCGGCCTTGCGCTCCATCGCGATCAGCTCGTTCACCACTTCGAGGGACCTCTCGTTCGATCCGGCCATCGACGGCGCCGTCAGGTAGCGGCCGTTGACGCCGATCGCCGGAACGCCGTCGAGCCCGTAGGCATCTGCCAGCTTGTCGGCACGCTGCATCTTGGTCCGGACGCCAAACGATCCGAACGTGTCCTCGAACTGCTTGGCATCGACGCCGAGCGGCGCCAGCACCGAGACCATCTCCTTCGAATTGAGCATCCGCTTGTTGTCGACGTGGATCGCCTTGAAGACCGCGTCGCGGAATTTCGGCTCGTCCTTGTTCATCGACTGCAGCGTGAAGTAGAGCTGCTGATGAGCCTTCTCGCGGAACGGCACATGCTGGCGGCGAAATTCGACGTCGGGCGGCAGGTTCGACGACCACTTGTCGATCAGCGGCTCGAGCGAGAAGCAGTGCGGGCAACCGAACCAGAAGAACTCGACCACCTCGATCTTGCCTGGGGCGGCGTCGGTGCCGACCGGGCGCGACAACTGACGATAGGTCTTGGGGTCGGCGCTGGCACCGAGACCCGGGAGCGCCAGGCCCGCGACGACGGCGGCGAGCGAGAGGAATTCCTTGCGGTTCATTGTCAGTCCTATGAGACGGGAAGTGGAGCCGGGATCCGAGGCCGCAAGGCCCCCTCCCGCGATCGTCTTGACTTGATCAACGCCGGGAGTCGGCCCGTGGCCGACGGTCCCGGACTCGGTGCCGCGGACGCCAGTCCGGATCAGCGCTGGCGCAGTACGGTGGCCTCGATGCCATTTTCCGCCAACCGGGAGCGGGCGCGGTTCATCGCGTCGAGACCGCCGTACGGGCCAACCCGGACCCGATGCAGGGTCGCGCCATTGACATCGGCCGAGACGATCTGGGCCTCGAAACCCATCAGCGCGAGCTTTGCCTTCATCGATTCGGCATCGTTCGGTGCCCGATAGGCGCCGGCCTGCAGCAGGTAGATGGTCTGGCCTTCAGCGGCAGCGACCTGTGGCGCGCCTGCGGCCGCCTGCGCCCCCGGGTCGGCGGCGGCGCGTGTCCCTGGCGCAGCGGGCTGGCCCGAGGCGCGCGGATCGGCCCGATTCGGCGGCGGCATCGGGATCGGCTGCGTCGGACCGCCAGCGGTCGGCGGGGCGGTGGCCGGGGCCCCCGGCGCCATCGCAGGCTGCCTGGGCGACGTGACCGAGGCCGGCGGTGGCGGCGGCGCCGGCTCGGCCGGAGCCTCGACGGTGACCGAGGCGATCGGGCCGCGCTCGAGGCCAGGGGCGACCTGCTTCGGCGTGGTCCGCGCGGCCGCGGTCTGGTTGGGATCCGGTATCGTGCCGGCGGCCGCGGTCGGAGGCGCTGGCTTGTCCCCTGACCGGTTGGCTGTCGGGCGCTGGTCGGTCCCCTGCTTCTGACCGATGAACGGGACGTTCGCCTGGGTGACGAACAGGGCCGTGGCCACGGCGGCGGCCAGGCCGATGACGATCCCGATCAGCATTCCGGCCAAGGTGCCGCCGTGTTGAGCCTTCGAGGTGGCAGTCAGCATGTGCTCACATCCTTTGCGGCGCCGATACGCCAAGCAGGCCCAGACCATTGCGCAACACGGTCCGGGTGGCGATCAGGAGCCCGAGACGAGCGTCGCGCAGCGCCGGATCGTCGACGAGAACACGTTCGGCGTTGTAGAAACTGTGGAAGTCGGCCGCCAGGTCGCGCAGGTAGTAGCAGAGGTGGTGCGGGGAGAGATCGGCGATCACGTCTGCGATTGCCTCCTCGAAGCCGGCCAGCCGCGCCATCAATGCATTCTCGGTCGCAGCGACCAGCGGCAGGAACCGGGCCGGATTCACTGGTCCGGGGCTATCGCCAGCGGCCCTGATAGTGTCGCCGGTCCACACGGTGTCGGCGGGCCGGGCGGCGTCGGCGGGCCGGGTGGTGTCGGCGGTCGCGTCGAGCTGCGCGATCACGGAGCAGATCCGGGCATGGGCGTACTGGACGTAATAGACCGGGTTCTCGTCCGAACGGGCGCGCGCGAGGTCGACGTCGAACACGAACTCGCTGTCGGCCTTGCGCGAGACCAGGAAGAACCGGACGGCATCGCGGCCTCGTACGGGATCGCCGTCGCCGGACCACTCGATCAGGTCGCGCAGCGTCACGTAGCTGCCCGCGCGCTTGGACAGCTTGACCTCGACTCCGCCGCGGACGACCTTGACCATCTTGTGCAGCACATAGTCCGGATAGCCGGCCGGGATCCCGGAGTCCAACGCCTGCAGCCCGGCGCGAACGCGAGCGATAGTCCCGTGATGATCGGTGCCCTGGATGTTGACCACGCGTCGGAAGCCGCGCGCCCACTTCGTGGTGTGATAGGCGACATCAGGGACGAAGTAGGTGTAGGAGCCGTCGGACTTGCGCATCACGCGGTCCTTGTCGTCACCGAAATCGGTGCTTCGCAACCAGACCGCGCCGTCGCGCTCGTAGGTATGGCCCGACGCCTGCAGGGCGGCCACGGTCCGTTCGACCGAGCCGTCGTCGTAGAGCGATGACTCGAGGTAGTAGCGGTCGAACCGGACCCCGAAGGCCTTCAGGTCGAGATCCTGCTCGCGGCGCATCGCGGTGACAGCGAATCGTCGTATTGCCTCGAGGTCGTCGACATCGCCGCTGGCCGTGACCGGCGGCATTTGCTCGGCCGAGACCGACTCGCGCGCCAGGTAGGCACGCGCGAGCTCGGCGATGTAGTCGCCACGATACCCATCGGTCGGAAACGCCGGATCCTCGGTGCCGATTCCGCGCGCTCGTGCCTGGACCGAGAGCGCGAGGTTCTGGATCTGCGCACCGCCGTCGTTGTAGTAGAACTCGCGCGCCACCGGCCGCCCGGTGGCCGCGATGACGTTGGCCAATACGTCGCCGAGAGCGGCCTGCCGACCGTGACCGACGTGCAGCGGGCCCGTCGGATTGGCCGAGACGAACTCGATCATCAACGGTTCGCGCTCCGCCGCCGACGCCCGCGGCAGCCCGAACCGTTCGCCGGCGTCAAAGATCTCGACCAGCACCTGCTGGCGCGCCGCCGGCCCGAGGTGCAGGTTGATGAAGCCGGGACCGGCGACCTCGGCGCGTGCGACGCGGTCGCCGGCAGGGGCTGCGAGATGCGCGATCAGGCGATCGGCCACCGCGCGCGGATTGGAGCGCAGCGACTTGGCGAGTTGCAGCGCCACGTTGGTGGCCAGATCGCCATGCGACGCCTGCCGCGGTCGGTCGAGCGTGATGACCAACGAATCGACGGGCGCGCCGAGGGCTGCGACAGCGTCGCGTACGTGGGCGCCGAGAACTTCGCGTTGCGATTTCAGCATAGGGGGATTCTATCGACCGGGCAGACGGGCTCATGATGCGACCCCGACGACAGTGGCATCAGTGACGAACTAGCGGCAACAGTGCCAGCGCACCGAACGAGCGGCGACGCTGGCCCCCGTGCGGAATGCGCCACGGTGGTATCGGAGCTCACCGCGCGGCGACGCTGGCGGCGACGAACGAGGTCATCTCTGCGTGGAACCACTGTCACATGATTGCACTGGAACCGGGGCATCTCGGCGCTGTCTCGTCATCTCGCGAACCGATCGTGCGTTCGCCTGCTCTGCCGCGGTCTGAGACGCGCACACGCTGGGTTACAATCGCTTCCACTTTCCCACGATCGTTCGCGCCGACAATCGTCGCCTGGCTACACGCCGCGACCCTGCGCCCGGAGTCGCGCTCGCGCGACTTCCGATGATCGGGAACGCACTGACCGAAGACGCCGACCCCACAAAGATCGACGATGGATTTCAACGACAAGATTGCACGTGCTTCGTTGCACGTCGAAGTTGCCGACCGCGTCCGCGAGATGATCTTCGACGGCACCCTCTCCGCCGGATTTCGGATCGACGAACTCGACCTGTCGGCCAAGCTCGGTACGTCGCGAACTCCGTTGCGCGAAGCGCTGAAAGTGCTGGCCAATGAAGGCCTGGTGCGACTGGCGCCGGGCCGGGGCGCGTTCGTCAGCGAATTGATCGGGCCTGAGGTGGACTCGCTGTTTCCGGTGCTGGCGCTGCTCGAGGGGCGCTGCGTCGCCGAAGCGGTCCAGCGCATCGAACGGGCCGAGGTCGCCCGGCTCGACGGGATCCAGCAGCGGATGGAGCGCCACGCGGCCGCCGGCGACGCCGTGGCATTCGACGCCGCCACCGACGAGTTTCATCAGGCGCTGCATGCCGTTGCCGGTAATCCCTGGCTGGAGAAGGTGACCGGTGAACTGCGCAGCTTCCTGCGGCTCGCCCGCGGTCAGTCGCACTTCGCCGACGGAAGATTGCTGCAGACGCTGGCCGAGCACCGGACATTGCTGCGCAGTATCGACCGCGGCGACGGCGACGGCGCCGAGCAGGTGATGAATCATCATCTGTTCGCGCAGCAGCGCGCCTGGCGTCAGTGGCTCGCGGCCAGCAACCTTCATCCCGAGTCGGCTACGCCGGGAGGCCGCGCCGCGGCCGACGAGTTCACCGGCGCGAGCAACGCGGCCCCAGTGACCGGCGGCGGCGCCCAGCATTCGGTTCCGGTGGCGATGACCACCGGCGCGAGCCGCGTCCCCGCAGCCACGATCACGTCGGACTCAGAATCGATCGGTGTTTGAACGGCTGCGGCAGGCCCGCAAGACCGGGCGTGAACAGGCAAGCCTGTCGCAGTTGCTGACCGACTGCGAGCAACTGCTGTCGGCAAAGGGCGAATCGAACAGCCTGGCGATCGCGCGTCGCGCGCTCGACCGCTTCCACGCGTTGTCCCCCGATGGCCTGCTGCCGTTCTTCGAGGTGCTGGCCGACGAATACGATCCCGACCCCAGCGAGGTCCTGCGGCTCGCGGAGGACTATGCCGTCGACCGGTCGCCGGAGAAGCTGATCCGGCTGGCGCGAGCGGCCGAGCCTCCGCGGCAGGAGTTGCTGCGCCGTCTGAACCGTGTGCCCGGCGGCACCGCGGTCATCGTCGCGATGCGGGAGCGGCTGCTCGAGCGACTGCGCCAGCACAAGCGCCTCAAGGCTGTCGATGCCGACTTCGAGCATTTGCTGTCGTCGTGGTTCAACCCCGGTTTCCTGTCGCTGGTGCGGGTCGACTGGAATTCGCCGGCGGCATTGCTCGAGCGGATCATCAAGCACGAGGCGGTCCATGCGATCGACGGCTGGAACGACCTGCGGCGGCGACTCGAGCCCGACCGTCGCTGCTTCACGTTCTTCCACCCCGTGATGGGCGAGGAGCCGCTGATCTTCGTCGAGGTCGCGCTCGAGCAACAGATGCCCGAGGCGATCGCCCCGCTGCTGTCGCGCCAGACGCCAGCCGCGGTCGACCCGGCCCGATTCCGGGTCGCGGTTTTCTATTCGATCTCGAACTGCCAGCCGGGGCTGCGCGGCATCAGCCTCGGCAACTTCCTGATCAAGCGGGTAGCCGACGAACTCAAGGAGGAGTTTCCGCAGTTGAAGACCTTCTGCACCCTGAGCCCGATCCCTGGGTTCGCCGGCTGGCTCCTCAAGGCGGAATCCATCGGCAACGAGGGGGCCGCGCCGGACCGCGTGATCCGCATCGAGCAGGCGATCGAGGGGCTGCGCAGACGCAATGGCAAGGATCTGGCGGGACTGGCGGTGGGTGACGCGATGTCGGGCATCGACGAGGCCGCGATCAAGGCCGTCTGCGCCTGGTATCTGCTCGAACAGACGCACGAACCGGGGGGCGACCCCGTGGCCCGCTTTCACCTGCAGAACGGCGCTCGGCTCGAGCGGATCAATGCCGCGGCCGACCTGTCGCGCAAGGGCCTGAAGCAGTCGCACGGCCTGATGGTCAATTACCTCTATGATCTCGACCGGATCGAGGCCAACCACGAAGCTTTCATCGGCGGCGAGGTCAGCGCCTCGCGCGCGGTGACCGGCTTGATTTGACCGTAGCGCGGCCTGCCCGGGCTCGCTGTCGGATCCGGAATCCGATCCCGGATTGATCCGGAAAGCGACAAGCGCCCAGGCGGCCGCCGACTTCAGCGAGTGGACCCATGACGACGACCGTTAGCAAGACGAAGGCGCACGGCGATCGCAATTCGACGGCGGACCCCGAGCGGCCCACCCGGGCCGGAAGCCAGCGGGCCAGCAGCCGGCGCGGCGACCCCGGCGGTGGCGCCAACTGCGATATCAACCGCAACCTCTACGCCATCCTCGCCGCCGGATTTCCCGACGACCGCGGCGCCTGCGCGATCGAGTCGATCCGTGTCGCCGGCGCACCGCGTGGATCCGGCCCGAAGGCGGGCAAGCCGGCTCGGCCCGCGGCAGCAGCCGTCACCGGCTACTACACCTGGGACGACATCGACCGCGCCACCGCCCGGCTGGCGAATGCGCTGGTGGCGCTGAAGCTCGCCGACGGCGCGCGCGTTGCCGTCCAGGTCGAAAAGTCTCCCGAGGCACTGCTGCTCTACCTGGCGTGCCTGCGGGCCGGCTTCGTCTACCTGCCGCTGAACACCGCTTACCGCGAATCCGAGATCGAATACTTCCTGGGCAATGCCGAACCGGAGGTCGTCGTCTGCAGCCCGGCCAACGAGGGCTCGACCACGGCGATCGCAGCGCGCCTGAAGGGCTGCCGGGTGTTCACGCTGGGCGATGCTCGCGACGGGACGCTGCTGCAGTACGCGGCGTCCTTCGGCGATACGTTCGAGACCCGGCAGCGCAGCGACGACGATCTGGCCGCGATCCTCTATACGTCCGGGACCACGGGCCGCAGCAAGGGCGCGATGCTGAGCCACGGCAACCTTTCGTCGAATGCCATCGTGCTCGATCTCGGCTGGCGATGGCGGCGCGGCGACGTCCTTCTCCATGTCCTGCCGATCTTCCACGTCCATGGCCTGTTCGTCGCCAGCCATGGTGCCCTGCTCGCCGGCGCCAAGATGATCTGGCTCGACCGGTTCGACCCGACCGCGGTCTGCGCCCAGTTGCCGCGGGCCACGGTCTTCATGGGCGTGCCGACGTTGTACGTACGGCTGCTCGATACCGAGACCTTCGATCGCCGAGCGACCAGCGGCATGCGGTTGTTCATCTCGGGCTCGGCGCCGCTGCTCACCGAGACCTTCGTCCGGTTCGAGGAACGTACCGGACACCGGATCCTCGAGCGCTACGGGATGAGCGAGACGGCGATGCTCGTCTCCAACCCCTACGACGGCAATCGACGTGCCGGCACGGTGGGTCTGCCGCTACCTGGGGTCGACCTGCGAGTCGTCGGCGAGGATGGCAAACCATGCCCTTGGGGCGAGATCGGCGGGATCGAGGTCCGCGGACCGAACGTCTTCGGCGGCTACTGGCGGATGCCGGAAAAGACGCGCGAGGAGTTCACCGCCGACGGCTGGTTCCGCACCGGCGACGTCGGCCGGATCGACGCCAACGGCTACGTGTCGATCGTCGGACGCAGCAAGGACCTGATCATCTCCGGCGGCTACAACGTCTATCCGAAGGAGATCGAGTCGTACCTCGATGACATGCCCGGTGTCGCCGAGTCGGCCGTGTTCGGCGTGCCCGATCGCGACTTCGGCGAGGCCGTGACTGCCGTGGTCGTGGCCCGCAGCGGTGCCGCGGTCGACGTCCGGGACCTGGCGGCAGCGTTGAAGTCGAAGATCGCGGGCTTCAAGGTGCCCAAGGCGATTCACCTGATCGCGGAACTGCCGCGAAACCAGATGGGCAAGGTCCAGAAGAATCAATTGCGCGAGGCCTATAGGCGCTCCGCGGCGTCCTGACCGACACTCACGCAAGACGTCAGCCACGGCGACCCGACCGAGGGTCCGAAGCCGGCCGGGAACCTGAAACAAGGCGGCGGGCAGGGAACGTGCCGCTATGCCGTACCGGATGCGATCGATCCGCTGCCCGGCCCCTGCCCTGCCTGGCTGGGCACGGAACGGCCGCTTCTGGTGCTGCCGATCCGATCCCGACGGACTGATGCCCGTCCCAGTGGACCGCGCTTGCGCGGCGTAAACTAGATGGCATGTCGCTCGTCCGGTCTGGCCAGTCGTGGCGCTGCTGATCGCAGGTCTTGCGATCTTCCTGGGC
>JBEVJQ010000104.1:0-12451 GCA_040510055.1 Burkholderiaceae bacterium
CCCATCAGCAGCCAGGTGCAGAACGGGATCAGGAACGTCGGGTAGGTGAGGATCAGCGCGAGCCGCGTGTCGAACAGCTGCAGCTTGAACACCATCGCGGCCAGCGGGATGAACAGGATCGACGGCGGCACCAGGTACGCCCCATAGATCGCCAGCCCGACCCAGCGACTACCCTTGAAGCGCAGTCGCTCGATTGCGTAGGCGGCCAGCACCGAGGTCAGCAATGCGATCGCCGTGGCGAAGAACGACACCAGCAGCGTGTTCCA
Source organism: Burkholderiaceae bacterium (assembly GCA_040510055.1). GTDB lineage: Bacteria > Pseudomonadota > Gammaproteobacteria > Burkholderiales > Burkholderiaceae_E > Lautropia. The sequence goes on from JBEVJQ010000104.1 coordinate 267, forward strand.
CAGCCATTGCGGATAGGACGTGTCGAACAGCAGCTTCTTGACGTTGGCCAGCGTCGGGTTCGACACCCAGAACGGACTGAAGCGCTCGAAGTCGTAAAGTTCGTCCTTTCCCTTGAACGTGGTGACCGTCATCCAGTAGAACGGAAACAGCAGGACGAACGTGAACAGGACGAGCGGCAGGTAGACCGTCAGCAGCTTCTGTTTGCGGGTGACGAGATAGTCCATCCCGCCGGCTTCTTCGGTCGGTGGACCGGTGTGCCTGGCCGCTGCCGCGATGTCGTCGTCGGCCTGCTCGACCAGGCGGGCGAGCTCGGCCGGATCGATGGCAGCGGCAGGCTTGCCGGCCGCGGGAGTGCTGCCAGGGGGCAGGCGAACGGAATCGACGGCCATTTCAGTTGCTCCCCTGTTGCCAGGCGCGGCGCTGCAGTCCGAAGAAACTGATCAGGATCGCGGCCAGGAGGAACGGCACCATTGCCAGCGCGATCGCCGCGCCCTCTGCGAGCTGGCCGCCCGGAATGGCGCGCTGGAACGACAGGGTGGCCATCAAGTGGGTGGCGTTGACCGGCCCGCCGCGGGTGATCACGTAGATCAGCTGGAAGTCGGTGAAGGTGAACAGGACCGAAAAGGTCATCACGATGGCGATGATCGGGGTGAGCAGCGGATAGGTGACGTGGCGGAACAGTTGCCAGCGGCTGGCCCCGTCGATCGTGGCCGCCTCGTAGAGCGACGGCGAGATCGTCTGCAGCCCCGCCAGCAGCGAGATCGCGACGAACGGGATACCGCGCCAGACGTTGGCGGCGACCACCGACCAGCGCGCGTTCCAGCCGTCGCCGAGGAAGTTGATATAGCGGTCGATGACCCCGAGCTTGACCAGCACCCAGGAGATGATCGAGAACTGGCTGTCGAAGATCCACCAGAAGGCGATCGCCGACAGGGTCGTCGGCACGATCCACGGCAGCAGCAGGATCGCCCGCATCATGCTTTTGAACCGGATGTTCTGGTTGAGCAGCAGCGCCAGCCACAGCCCGAGTCCGAACTTCAGGACGCTGGCCACGGCGGTGTAGAAGATCGTATTGCCGACCACCAGCCAGAACACGCTGTCGCGGGCGAGCGAATAGTAGTTCTCCAGGCCGATGAAGACGCCCGAGCGCCCGATCTTGGTGTCGGTGAGACCGAGCCAGACTCCCAGGCCCAGTGGATAGGTCAGGAAGATCAGCAGGATCGCTGCGGCCGGCAGCATGAACAGCAGCCCCAGCGCGGCGGAGCTGTGATTCAGCCGATGCAGCAGGCTGAGTCCGGAGCCGGGCGCGGCCCGACCCACATCGATGCTGGTAGTGGCCACGCGCGTCTCTCCAGAAGCCGTACGGGTGCGGCGCGCCGGGGGCCACCCAGCACCGGCTCATGGTAGCGCCCTTTGGATCGCGCTGGCGCGGCTCCCCGCCGCTGACGTCCGGCTCAGCGCTTCAGCAACTGCGCGAGTCCGCGCTCAGCGCTTGAGCAACTGCGCAAAGGCGCGCCCGAACGAGGTTCGACCCTGCGACTGGCCGTCGGGCGCAGGCGCTACGCTATCGGCCGGCTTTCGCGCGGCCGTGTCGGGCGCTCGCCCGTTGCGTCCGGGCTCGGGGCGCTGGCCGCCCGCCGGGTTCGCCGATCTCCCGACGCCTGCTCCACTCGCGCCATTGCGATCCGTGCGACCCGCGCCGTTGCGGCGCGGCTCGGTGCCGCCACGCGGATCCGCTGCGGTGCGCAGCGAACCGTCGCCGCGCGCGGGTGTCGGCGCGCGCGACTGACCGGCGTGCCGGGGCGCTGGACCGCCGCGCGAGTCGCCGCCGCGGTTGCCGCGACCGTCGCGGTCGGAGCGGCCACCACGGCCACCGCCGTTGCTCCGGGCCGGCGCGGCGCCGCGGCTGTTCGCTCCGACGCCGATCGTCATCCGTCCGAGCACGATCGGCTCGGCCTTCTCGCCGCTCGGTGGTTCGAATCCCGCGATCGTCTCGCGCGGGATCTCGCGTCGCAGCAGCCGTTCGATGTCGCGAACGAAGATCTCCTCGTCGACGCAGACCAGCGAGATCGCTTCGCCGCTTGCCCCGGCGCGGCCGGTGCGGCCGATCCGGTGGACGTAGTCCTCGGGGACGTTCGGCAGTTCGAAGTTGATCACGTGCGGGAGCTGGTCGATGTCGATCCCGCGAGCGGCGATGTCGGTGGCCACGAGCACCGGCAACTTGCCACTCTTGAATTCGGCCAGCGCCCGAGTCCGTGCCGTCTGGCTCTTGTTGCCGTGGATCGCCATGGCGCCAATACCTTCCTTCTCGAGGTACTCGGCGAGGCGGTTGGCGCCATGCTTCATCCGCGTGAACACCAGGACCTGGTGCCAGTCTCCCTGACGGATCAGGTGGGCAAGCAGTTCCTTCTTGCGTTCGCGGCCGACGGGGTGGATCTTCTGTGCGACGCCATCGGCAGCGGCATTGCGACGCGCCACCTCGATGTGCTCGGGGTCGTTGAGCAGCTTGCCGGCGAGCGCCTTGATCTCGTCGCTGAAGGTCGCCGAGAACAGCAGTGACTGCTTGCGCTGCGGGACGATCGCCAGCACCTTGCGGACGTCGTGGATGAAGCCCATGTCGAGCATCCGGTCGGCCTCGTCGAGGACGAAGAACTGGACATGCGAGAGGTCGAGGTTGCCTTGCTGGTGGTGGTCGAGCAGCCGGCCTGGCGTTGCGACGAGAATGTCGACGCCACGGGCGAGCCGATCGAGCTGAGGTTGCATGCCGACGCCGCCGAACATCACCATGCTGGTGAGCTTCAGGTACTTGCCATAGGTGCGGACGCTTTCCTCGACCTGCGCGGCGAGTTCGCGCGTCGGGGTGAGGATCAGCGCGCGGATCGCAATCCGACCGCGCCGATCGCGCAGCGGCTTGTCCTGCGACATCCGCTGCAGCATCGGGAGGGTGAAACCAGCCGTCTTTCCGGTACCGGTCTGGGCGCCTGCGAGCAGGTCGCCACCGGCGAGGATGGCGGGAATGGCCTTGGCCTGGATTGGCGTCGGCACGGTGTACCCCTGGTCGCGCACGGCGCGCAGGAGCGGCTCGGCCAGGCCGAGTTCATCAAAAGTCATAAGGGATGTAATGGCACAAAGGACCTTCCGCGGCTCGTGCCCTCGGGCAGAAGCGCCAGTCCAGGAAGGTCGGATCGGTCGGTCTACGAGGGTCGTTCGCCGCAAGTCCCGCTACAGGGGATGGGGAACGACGACGCCCGGACCGAAGTCGGAATGACGGCAGCGGCGGTGACTGAAAACCGCGCTGGTCGCCTATTCTACCGCGGCGGGCTCGTCGGCCGTGTTGACTGCAGCGTGATAGCCGCGCCGTGGCGACGTGCGGTCGTCCGCGGAACCGGCCGGAGTCGCGCGGTGCGACGCGGTCATCGACTGCAGCGCCATCCCGTTACGCACCACGACGTAGCCGGTCCGGACCTGGACTGCACCATCGATCGCCACCCGGTGCGAGTGGAAGCTCCAGAGCGCGTCGTCGGGCCGCAGCGTGGCGACGAACCGGCACCACGCCGGGTTCAGGTGACCGAACGGCACCGCGGGTGCGCCGCCCATCGGGTCGACGGCCAGTTCGCGCTGTTCGATCTCTGCACGCGTGCAGGGGCAGAGGAGGTCGTCGCGCTCGACGCGAAAGTTGACCAGCGCGATTGGTGCGCTGGCCACAGCCGCCGCGATGCCCGCGTCGGACGCGCGCCTCGTTGCGGCCGGGCCAGGCGCGTACGTGCCAGTCGCGGCGGGCGAATCAGCCGCCGCCCCTGGCTGCAGGTGGGGCCCGAGCAGGGCATCTATCAGCCGGCCCAACAGGCCGGTCGCACGGAGGTTCATGGCGCCAATGCCTCGCGTCGGCCCGCGATGGCGCTTGGCTGCGGTGCCCCGATGACGGTCGACAGGACGATCCCGCGCTCGATCTCGACGTCGAACGACGGCGGCACCCCGCTGGCATCGATGCCCTCGAGGACGACCGTGCCGATGGTCGGCCGCGGCTGCGTCGCTCCGATCGTCCCCGAAAACCAGTGGGCGAAGACGCGCTTGCCGAAATCCGGGAACAGGTCCGACAGCGAGCCGGCGCCGCCGCCGCTGCGGGTGCCGTCGATCGCGACCAGGTAGAGACGACCGTCGCGAAGTTCCCAGGTCGCCGTATAGCCGCGACCGGTCCCGAACGAACTCCCGGCGAACGGCGAAGCCGCGCCCGTCAGTGCGAAGTACGGGGCCAGTGGCTGGGCGTCGACGACGAAACGTTGGCGCTCGATGACCAGTGAATCCCGGGCGTCGATCCGCTCGCGTTCCGGTTGAGGGCAAAAACGGGGCATGGGCGCACGGTATCGTTTTGGTAGTGGCAAAACGTACGGCATTGCCCGCAACGACTGAACCGACAGGGCGCGATCGGGCGGGCGGCCCGGACGGACGGCCCCTCCTCTTGCTGTGACGCCCCGGCGCGCGTCATGCGCGCCGGACTCGCCTTCGGCGTGGGTGGCGGAATCGCCCCGTCGTGGCGACGGGGCGGAACCGATTCGGCCTTGATACCGGCTGCCTTCACCACCTTCGCGTAGCGCTCGAGATCGGCGCGGATCTCGTCGCCGAACTGCTGCGGCGTGCCGGGAGTTGCCTCGATCCCCATCTGCAGCAACTTGGCCTTGACCTCGGCGTCGGCAAGGACGGCATTGAGTTCGGCGTTGAGTTTGTCGATGACGGCCTTCGGTGTCTTGGCCGGGGCGAGCAGTCCGACCCATGAATTGGCGACGAAGTCCTTCACCCCGGACTCGGCGATCGTCGGCACCTCGGGCAGTGCCTCGGTCCGGCGGGCACTGCCGACGGCAATCGCCTTGAGTTTGCCGCTGCGAACGTAGCCGCCGGCGCCAGCGATGGCCGTGAACACCAGCGGGATGTTGCCGCCGAGGACATCGGCCAGCGCCTGGCCGCCGCCCTTGTACGGAACGTGCTGGAGATTGGCCCCGGTCAACTGGCGCAACTGCTCGCCGGCGACATGCGGCGTCCCGCCGGTTCCCGACGTGCCATACGACAGACCGTTCGGGTCGCGCTTCGACAGCGCGATGACGTCGGCCAGCGTGTTCGCCTTGACGTCGGGGTGCGCGACGATGATCAGCGCCGCGTCGCCGATCTTTCCGATCGGTGCGAAGTCCTTCACCGTGTCGAACGGCACCTTGGCGAAGACGTGCGGATTGATCACCAGCGTGCCATCGAAGCCGGTGACCAGCGTGTAGCCGTCGGGCGCGGCGTTGACGACCAGCGCCGAGCCGATATTGCCCGAGGCGCCCGGCCTGTTGTCGACGACGACCGACTGGCCGAGACGCTTCGACAGGTGCTCGGCAACGAGCCGCCCGCTGGTGTCGGTGACCCCGCCAGCGGCGAATGGCACCACCAACCGTATCGTCCGCGACGGCCAGGCTTCCTGGGCACGGGCCGCCCCCGACCAGGCAATAGCGCCCGCGGCCGCGGCCGCTGCGCCGTTGACCGCCAGTCCGGCGGCAGCGCCCAGCAGGCGCCGGCGGGGATGGCGGCCGCGCGCGGGCAGGTCGACCCTCATCGTATTGTCGGTGGTCATCGGCGTCTCCTGATCCGTTGTCGTGCCGTCGCGCGGCGGGTCGCCGACACGTTCGTCAATGGTCATCATGATGCGCCCGCCGTGGTTCGCCCGCCGCTCGCGGGCGACCATCACTGGCGGGTTTCACGGTCGACATCGGCGAGAAAGTCGGCTCCTTGCGTCACCGCCAGCGGGTCGATCCAGCGCGGATAGACGCGCGCGAAATCGGCCCGGATCCGCGCCAGTGGCATCTCGTCGAAACTGCCGCGCTGGTTGACGTATTCCATGTGCCGCTGGCCATGGCGATCGTACGGGTGATAGATCGAGTCGGCGCGGCCATCGAAATCGAGCGGGTTCAGGCCGAAGCGCTCGCACAGTTCGATGTTGAATGCCGGTGTCGCCTTGAACCACCGGTCGCCGACGCGGACCTCGGTGTAGCCGTGCCAGATGTAGAGGTCGGTTCCGAGGGCCGCGCGCATCCGCTCCGTGCTCAGGTGGTTGCGGACGTCGGCGAACCCGACGCGCGCCGGGATCCCGGACGCGCGACAGGCCGCGGCGAGCAGCGCCGCTTTCGGCACGCACCAGCCGTAGCCGTTGGCGATGACTGCGCTGGCCCGCATGCCGTCGTCCGACAGGTCGATCCGGTACGGGTCGTAGCGAAAGCGGTCGCGGACCGCGTAGTAGAGGGCGACGGCGCGCTCGCGATCGTCGTTGCCGCGGGCATGCTCGCGAGCGAATGCGGCCACGGTCGCATGGTCACTGTCGATCAGCGGAGTCGCGGCAAGCGTCGTCGGGTCGTTCACGATCACGATGCTACCGGAACCCCGTGGCGAGCCAGCGGGCATCGCGACGGGCCCCCCTGGCGCGGCCCCATGTGATACTGGCGGCCCCGTTTCTCGGACGTACGAGTCGATGCGGCGATGACAGTAGGGCTTTCGCAGGACCTGCGAGGACCGGACGCGACGATCGACGCCGGTCACCATGACGTGGTGATCGTCGGCGCGGGAATCTCCGGCATCGGCGCGGCGCGGCAGTTGCGTGTCACGCGCCCCGGCGAACGGTTCATCGTGCTCGAAAGCCAGGCCGGGTTCGGCGGTACCTGGCGGACGCACCGCTATCCCGGTGCGCGCTCGGACAGCGACCTGCACACCTTCGGCTATGCGTTCAAGCCGTGGGTCGGCAAACCGTATGCGACCGCGCCGGAGATTCTCGACTATCTCGCCGCGGTGATCGACGAATATGATCTCGGTCGCACGATCCGCTACGGCTGTCGTGTGGTCGCTGCGGGTTGGTCGAGCGACACGCGGCGCTGGACCCTCGATGTCGAACGTGTGACGGGCTCGGGGCCCCCCGATGACCCTACGGGCGCCACCGGACCTGGCGCCACTGCTCCGGGCGCCACTGCTCCGGGCGCCACCGACCGGACTGTCGCCATGGCGCCGGCAACGGAGCGGCTGCGGCTGACGGCCAACTTCCTCTGGATGTGCCAGGGCTATTACCGCCACGCGTCCGGCTACGCGCCGCAGTGGCCGGGGATGGCCGACTTCGGCGGCCCGATCATCCATCCCCAGACCTGGCCCGAGGACCTGCAGACGGCAGGCAAGCGGATCGCCGTCATCGGCTCGGGGGCGACCGCCGCGACGCTGGTCCCGGCGCTGGCCTCGCTGGCCGAACACGTGACCATCGTCCAGCGCTCGCCGACGTTCTACTTTCCCAACCGCAACGCCAATGCGCTCGCCGACATGCTGCGCGAGTTGCAGATCGACGAAACCTGGATCCACGAGATCGTCCGGCGCAAGATCCTGTTCGATCAGGCGGTATTCATCCGCCGCGCGCGCGCCGAGCCCGATGTGGTCCGCGCCGAGCTGATCGAGGGCGTCCGGGCGCAGCTCGGACCCGATGCCGAGATCGAGCCGCACTTCAGCCCGCGCTACCGTCCCTGGCGACAACGGATTGCCGTCGTTCCCGACGGCGACCTGTTCCGGGCGATCTGCAGCGGCAAGGCGTCGATGGTCACCGACGAGATCGAGCGTTTCGAGCCCCGCGCGCTGCGCCTCACCTCGGGACGAACGCTGCCGGCCGACATCGTCATCACGGCCACGGGCTTTCACCTCAGCGTTCTCGGCGACATCGCGTTCGAGGTCGACGGGGTGCCACTGGACTTCGGCCGCACGATCACCTGGCGCGGGATGTTGTTCACCGGCGTGCCGAACCTGGCCTGGGTGTTCGGCTATTTCCGCGCGAGCTGGACCCTGCGTTCCGACCTGGTCGCCGCCATCGTCTGCCGGCTGCGGCAACGGATGGCCGAGCTCGGGGCGTCGATGGTGGTCCCGACGCTGAGGCCCGACGAGGTGGCGATGCCGCTCGCGCCGTGGGTCGACCCGGAGAATTTCAATCCGGGCTACCTGATGCGCGACCTGCACCGCCTGCCGCGACAAGGCGATCGCCAGCCCTGGCTCCACACCCAGGATTACTGGGCCGACAAGGACGAGCTGCCGGCAGCGTCGATCGATGACGGAAGCCTGCGGTTCTCCTGAACGATGATCCGTTCGGTCCTAACCTTCGCCGTTGGCGCCCTGGCTGCCTACATCCTGATCTGCGCCATGGTCTACGCTCTCCAGCGTTCGCTGATCTACTTCCCACAGCCGCGGCAGCCGGGTATCCCGGCGTCGGCGCTGACGCTGGACAGTGGGGCGGAGCGGATCACCGTGACCACGCGACCGCGGCCCGGCGGCGCTGCCCTGGTCTATTTCGGCGGCAATGCCGAGGACGTTGCTTCCAGTCTCCCCGGGCTCGCCCGTGCCTTCCCCGATCATGCCTTGTACCTGATGCACTATCGCGGCTATGGCGGCAGCACGGGAAGCCCTTCGGAAGCCGGCCTGTTCGCCGACGCGATCGCGTTGTTCGATCGGGTACGGCAGGATCACGAACGCATCGTCGTCGTCGGACGCAGTCTCGGCAGTGGGGTCGCGGTCCATCTCGCGAGCCAGCGGCCGGCGGTACGCCTGGTGCTGGTGACGCCGTACGACAGCCTGCTGGGGCTGGCCGAGCAGCGCTTTCCATGGTTGCCGGTACGGTGGCTGCTCCGCGATCGGTTCGAGTCATGGCGTTATGCCCCGGCGGTCGCCGCACCGACCCTGATCGTCGTCGCCGAGCGCGACGACATCGTGCCGGTCGCCAGCAGCGAGGCCCTTCGCAAGCGCTTTCGTCCCGGCGTAGCGGCGCTGGTTCGCGTCGCCGGAACCGACCACAACAGCATCTCCGACAGCGACGAGTTCGGTCCGCTGATCGGCGCCGGCCGATGATGCGGATCGAGGACTACGGACTGATCGGGGACACGCAGACGGCGGCGCTGGTCGGTCGCAACGGCTCGATCGACTGGCTGTGCCTGCCCGCTTTCGACGGCGGTGCCTGTTTCGCCGCGCTGCTCGGCAACGCCGACCATGGCCACTGGCAGATTGCCCCCGCGAGCGCGGTGTTCGCCAGCAGCCGGCGCTACCGCGGACATACGGCGGTGCTCGAGACCACGTTCGAATCCGCCGACGCGCGGCTGACCGTGATCGACTTCATGCCGCTGCGCGATCCGGCGCGTGATCCGGTGCGCGGTCTGGTCCGCGATCCGGAGGCGATCCGGGTCGACCTGGTGCGCATCGTCCGTTGCGATCGCGGCCGCGTCGACGTCCATTCGCGGCTGGTCCTGCGGTTCGACTACGGTTCGGTCGTCCCCTGGGTCCGACGCTGCGACGATGGGATCTCGGCGATTGCCGGGCCCGATGCCGTACGGATCCGCGCCGACGTCGCGCTGGTCGGCAAGGATTTGACGACGCAGGCCGACTTCGCGCTCGAGGCGGGCGAGCAACGGTCGTTCACGTTGACCTGGCATCCGTCGCATTGGTCGTCGCCCGCCGCGCTCGATTCCGACGCGGCGTTGCGCCGGACCGAGCGCGCCTGGCACGACTGGATCGGCCAGGCCAATGGTTTCGAGCACTGCAGCGATCCGCAGCTGCGCTCGCTGATCACCCTGAAGGTGATGACGTTCAGTCCGACGGGCGCGATCGTCGCGGCACCGACCACGTCGCTGCCCGAGCGGATCGGCGGCGCGCGCAACTGGGACTATCGGTTCTGCTGGATCCGCGATTCGACGCTCACGCTCTACGCGCTGCTGGCATCGGGCTTCGTCGCCGAGGCCCGCGACTGGCGCCGCTGGTTGCTGCGCGCCGCCGCCGGCGATCCCTCGAAGCTGCAGATCATGTACGGCCTGCGCGGCGAACGCCGGCTGCCGGAACTGACGTTGCCATGGCTGCCGGGCTACGAGGCCAGCGTCCCGGTGCGGATCGGCAACGCCGCTCACGCCCAGGTCCAGCTCGACGTCTACGGCGAGTTGCTCGACACCCTGCACGTCGCTCGCAAGTTCAAGCTCGAGGCCAGCGAGGATGCCTGGCAGTTGCAGAAGGCGCTGGTCCGGTTCATCGCCGAGACCTGGCGCGAACCCGATCGCGGGATCTGGGAGATCCGCGGCGAACCGCGACACTTCACCCATTCGAAGGCGATGGCGTGGGTGGCGATCGATCGCGCCGTGCGCAGCGTCGAGATGTTCGGGCTCGACGGGCCGGTCGACCGCTGGCGCGAGCTGTGCGCGGAGATCCGTGACGATGTCTACCGACACGGCGTCTCGTCGCGGCACGGTGGCTTCACGCAGTCGTACGGCGAGGACACGGTCGACGCCTCGCTGCTGCTGCTCGCGCAGGTCGGGTTCGTCGCACCCGAGGACCGCCGCTACCTGGCAACGGTGACGCAGATCGAGCGCGAGCTGAAGGTCGACGGCATGGTGCTGCGCTATCGGACCGACACGACCGACGATGGCCTCGCTGGCGGCGAAGGCGCCTTCATCGCCTGCAGCTTCTGGTTGGTCGATGCCTATGTGCAGATCGGGCGCTACGACGATGCCCGGGCGCTGTTCGACCGCCTGCTGGCGCTGCGCAATGACCTCGGGCTGCTGGCCGAGGAATACGACCCCGTCGCAAGGCGCCAGCTCGGCAACTTCCCCCAGGCGTTCTCCCACATCGCCCTGATCAACGCGGCGAACAACCTGATGGCGAAGCGCGAGGCGCCGGCCGAGGATCGGCCCGATCGCGACCAGCGCGACCGGCGCCATCGCGGTGACAGCGGTGACAGCGATCAGACGCGCGCGCCCTAGCAGCTATTCAATAGGCGCTGCCCAGCCAGGGCTGGACGGTGGATTCCCAGCGGCTTCGTGCCATTCGTAATAGAGTCTGTTGCGATGACCGCACCAACTGACCCCTCTTCGGCCGCCGCGCTGCCCCGGTCGGCCAGGTCCGGGCCGCCCGCTGCGCCGCAAGCTGCCCGCGCGGGTGCCGCTCCTGCCAGCGAAGCGTCGGACGCTGCTTCCACGCCGCGGTCGGGGCTCGGCGCCGCCAACGCCGCGCGCCGCGCCACGTTCGCCGGGCCCGGCGGGGATCCGCTGGCACTCGCCGCGCCGGCGCCGATGGCAACGATCGAGAGCACGCAGCTGGTCCACGGACTGGTCGCTGCGGCCATCGTCATCGCCGGACTCTACTTCGGGCGCGAAGTGCTGATGCCGCTGGCGCTGGCGATCCTGCTCGGCTTCGTCCTCGATCCGATCGTCACCCGGCTCAAGCGCTATGGGCTGCCGCGGGTGGTGGCGGTAGCCACCGTGATGACGGTGACACTGGCGTTGGTGATCGCGCTCGGCTTCTTCGTTTTCGGCCAGTTGCGCACGCTGGCGGTGGAATTGCCGGTCTACCAGGCGAACGTCACCAACAAGATCAAGACCTTCCGCGAAACGCTGACCGAGCCCGGGATCTTCGACCAGTGGCGCCGCCTGTTCGGTCGGATGGAGAAGGAACTCGAGGGTGCCACCGCTCCCGAGCGCCCGCGGGGCGCGACCCAGGGCGGCAAGGCCCAGGACAAACCGCTCGAGCGAGTCGAGGTCGTGCCGGTGCCGCCATCGCCGTGGGTGCGGGCGGCCGACTGGCTCGGTTCGATCTCGACCCCGGTGGTCACCACCGGAATCACGCTGCTGTTCGTCGTCCTGATACTGCTCGATCGCGGGGACTTGCGCGATCGGGCGTTGCGGCTGCTGGGCGGCAATCTCCACCGGACCACCGACGCCATCGGCGATGCGTCACGCCGCGTCAGCCGCTACCTGACGATGCAGCTGCTGGTCAACGCGACCTACGGGTTGCCGCTGGCGTTGGGCCTGTGGCTGCTCGGTGTGCCCGGGGCGCTGCTCTGGGGGCTGCTCGCCGCGGTGCTGCGCTTCGTCCCGTTCATTGGCCCGATCATCGCCGGATCGTTCCCCGCCGTGCTGGCGTTCGCCACCGACCCGGGCTGGTCGATGGTGCTGTGGACGATCGGCCTGGTCGTCCTGCTGGAATCGATCAGCAACAACATCATCGAGCCCTGGCTCTACGGCACGAGCACCGGCATGTCGGCGCTTTCGGTGGTCCTGTCGATGACCTTCTGGACCGCGATCTGGGGACCGATCGGGCTGGTGCTGTCGGTGCCGATGACCGTGGTGCTGCTGGTGCTAGGTCGCCACATTCAGCAGTTTCAGGT
>JBEVJQ010000105.1:0-2531 GCA_040510055.1 Burkholderiaceae bacterium
GGCCGGGGCCGGCCTCATCGCCTCGCGGCTCGCGCCGGTACCCGGCCTCGCCGGGCCGGCGGCCGTAGCGCTATTTGGAGCGGTGTCGCGTTCGGCTGCGGCCCAGGAGGCCGGAGCGCTCTCGCGTTCGGACGCGGCCCCGGAGATCGGAGCGGCAATCCGTCCGGTCCCCGGCGGAATCGCCACGATCGCGCTCGGACCGGCACCGACTCGGCCGACGGCCCGTTATCGCGACGTGCCGGTGCTGGTCGTCGGCGGCCCGGCCGGCTGGACGGCGATCGTCGGTATCGCCCTGGCGACCGCACCGGGGACCGAGGAGATCGAGGTTGTCGCGTCCGCGGGCCGGCCGGCCGCCCGGCACCGCTTCACCGTCGAGCCGTTCGCCTACGCCGAGCAGCAACTGAAAGTGGCACCGGGACAGGTCGATCTGTCCAAGCGCGACCTCGAGCGTTACGAGCGCGAGCGCAAGCGCCAGGCGGCCGTCACCGCGACCCTGTCGCAGGTGCCGCCGGCGACGCTGAAGCTGATCGAGCCGGTGGCCGGCCGAAGGTCGAGCTCTTTCGGCCTGCGTCGCGTGTTCAACGGTCAGGCACGCAACCCGCACAGCGGGATGGACATCGCCGCCGCTACCGGAACGCCGGTCGTGGCCGCCGCGGGCGGCACGGTGATCGATGTCGGCGACTACTTCTTCAACGGCCAGACCGTCTGGCTCGACCACGGCTTCGGGGTGCTGACGATGTACTGCCACCTGAGCCGCGTCGATGTCGCCCAGCGCGACGGCGTCGAGGCTGGCCAGCGGATCGGCGCGGTCGGGGCCACCGGCCGCGTCACTGGACCGCATCTGCATTTCGGCGTGATGCTGAACCGGACGATGGTCGACCCGGCGCTGTTCCTCGCCACTCGCTGATCGAGCTTGGGGAGCCCGCTCGCCGGGCCGGGCGAACCGGTTGCCATCACCAGGTCGCGCGTCGTGCCGTCGGTCGCCCTGCGGAACACGAGGGTCGGCGCCATCGAACTTCGCGGCCGCTTCAGCGGTTCGACGCGGTTGGCGATCGGCACGCCGCCCTGATCGGGCACGGCCGAGAAGTCGGTCAACTCGTTGTTCAGCAGGAAACCGCGGGTGAAGTGGAACGACAGCCCATGCCACTCTCGATGGTGGTCGTCATCGCCACGACATTGCCGGCAGCGTCGACGATCGAGACGTGCGAGGTACCGATGCCCTCGGCGGCGAACGGAGCGAACTGCACCGCTCCGGCGAAGTTTCCCGGCTGGGCGGCCTAGGCTCGCGTCCGGGCGGATCAGGCCGGCACGGCTGTGCAGGTAGTCCTTGTCGAGCATCGCCGCCGGACTGCTCCGGGCAACGGGACGAAGTCGGTGTCGGCCACGTAGAGGTTGCGATCGGCATAGGCGAGCCGCTCGCCTGCGCGATCTCGCCGGTGTAGAACGCGTCTGCGCCGCCGGCGGCGATGGCCCGCAACGTGGCGCCGTAGCCGGGGTTCTGGATCGTCGTCCCGAGCGCACGCGGGCGCCGCCGGCGTCGAGAAAGTAGCCGACCGCATCCGGATCGCGTTTGAGGTCGTCGACCGCGCTCCGGATCGCATCGGCCATCCGCCCGCTGATCGGAAAACCGCCATCGGCCAACGCGATTCCCGGGCGAACAGCGCGCTCCAGGCGAGCTTGCCGTGCAGTCGGCGACGCGGGCAGGAGCGTCGGCAGACTTAACGCTGCAGCTCGCATGGCCCCAGGCCGTTCGGAAGCGGTGGCGGCATCGCGCGCGACGTCCATGGCCGGATCTCCGTAAACTGTTCGACACGGCTTGCCGAGCATAGCCGAGGGTCGTCGGAGCGCTTTCAATCGGCGTCCGGGTTAGCGCCTTCAATCGGCGTCCGGATCAGCCCTTTCAATCGGCGTCCGGATTGGGCATCATCGATCCGACGCGTCCCCCGGAAACCAGCCATGAACGCCAATCGCCGCCAACTGATCCGATCGGGTACGGCAATCTGCTCTGCGGCCGCGGTGCGCGTTGCCGTGCCGGCGACAACGTGGGTCGGCGCGGCGCTTGTGGCGACCGGCGCGCGGGCGGCGACAACCTACCGGATCAGCGCGCGCGACGCACTGCTGGTCATCGACGTCCAGCGCTGCTTCACCCAGGGCGGCACGCTGGCCGTCGCCGACGGCGATGCCGTCGTGCCGTTGATCAACGACCTCGCCAAGCTGTTCGACAGTGTCGTGATCACCCAGGATTGGCACACGCCGCAGCACGTGTCGTTCGCCTCGTCGCACGCGGGCAAGAAGCCGTTCGAGACCACGAAGCTCCCCTCTGGCACACAGGTGCTCTGGCCGGACCATTGCGTCCAGGGCACCGACGATGCGGCCCTGCATCCGGCGCTGTCGATCCCGCATGCGCAGCTGATCATCCGCAAGGGCTATCACAGCGACGTCGACAGCTATTCCGCCTTCGTCGAAGCCGACGGCAAGACCGCGACCGGCCTGGCCGGTTATCTGAAGGCGCGCGGCATCAACCGCGTCTT
>JBEVJQ010000106.1:0-2564 GCA_040510055.1 Burkholderiaceae bacterium
GCGGCGGGATCTTCAACACTTTCTCGACGGTCGCGGTGAAGAACGACTGGGCCGATTACCTGTTCGTCCACGAGTTCGGTCATCACTTCGCCGGCCTCGCCGACGAGTACTACACCTCTCCCGTCGCCTACGCTCCGGTGCAGACCGTCGTCGAGCCGTGGGAAGCGAACGTCACCGCGCTTGCCGATCCTCGCTCGCTGAAATGGCGTGGGCTGGTCGCGGAGGGCACGCCGATCCCGACACCCTGGCCCAAGGAAGCCTTCGAGGAACGCCAGCGTGACTTCCAGGCGCGGCGCAAGCTGATCCGGGAGCAACACCGGCCGGAGGCCGAGATGTCGGCGCTCTTCCGCGAGGAACAGGCGCACGCCACGAAGCTGCTGGGCACCGGTCCGCATTCCGCCCAGGTCGGCGCGTTTCAGGGCGCGAACTACGATGCAAACGCCTTCTACCGCTCGCAGGCGGATTGCGTGATGTTCACACGCGACGAAGTGCCCTTCTGCCGTGTGTGCCGCGGCGCGCTCGATCGTGTGATCGATCTCTACGCCGGGCCCGCCGGGGCGAAGTGACCTGAGCATGGTTGGTGAGCTCGACCTCGACACCGTCCGCGACTTCGCGACGGCGCTCCTGATCGGTACGCTGCTCGGCATCGAGCGCGAACGGCACAAGCAGTCCGACGGCGACATATCTGTCGGTGGGCTTCGAACCTTCATCCTTTTTGCAATGCTGGGCGCGATCGGCGGCTGGCTCGCGAAGCTGCTCGATTTCCCCTGGATCCTGGTCGCCGTTCTGCTCGCGACCCTGGTCGCGGTGGTCGCAAGCTATGTCGTCGCGGCAAGGGTCCAGCCGGATGCACTCGGGCTCACCACCGAGCTTGCGGCACTTGCCATCTGCCTGCTGGGCGCGATGGTGATGCTTGGGCACCGCGAGATCGCCGTCGCGCTCGCCTACAAGGAGCCGCTGCACGGGATGGTGTCGCGACTCGGTGCGGAGGATGTCTACGCCGGCGTGCGACTGCTCGCGGCGACCTTCATCGTGCTGCCGCTGCTGCCCGATCGCGCTGTCGACCCCTGGGGCGCGCTCAACCCGCAGAAGCTCTGGCTGCTGGTGCTGCTGATCTCGGGGCTGTCGCTGGTGGGCTACGTAGCCGTGCGCCTGCTTGGGCCGAATCGCGGCATACCGCTCACCGGTCTTACCGGTGGGCTCGTTTCCTCCACCGCGGTCACGCTGTCGTTCGCCAGGCAGAGCCGGGAGAAGGGTCATGCGCGCTCGGTACCGGCCTTCGCCTGCGGCATCCTGGTCGCGTGGGGCGTCATGTTCCTGCGCGTGCTTGCGACCGTGCTGATCGTCAACCGCGCGCTGCTGCCGCGTCTCGTCGTGCCCTTCCTGGCGATGACGGCCGTGACAGCAGGCCTGGCCTGGACGATGTATCGCCGCGCGGCTGACGACGGGCCGGCCGGCAGCGGCGTTCCCCTCGCCAATCCATTCAGTCTTACCGCTGCCGCCAAGTTCGCTGCGCTTTTTGCGCTGGTGCTGCTGCTGGTCGCGTTCGTGCAGCAGAATTTTCCACCCGAGGGCGTCTACGTCGTCGCGGCGCTCGCGGGTACGACCGATGTCGACGCGATCACGCTCTCCATGTCGGAATACGCGCAGCGGGGTGAACTCGATGTCGCGGTGACGGCCATCGTCATCGCCGCGCTTACCAACACGGTGGTCAAGGCGCTGATGGTGACAGGACTCGGCGCACCGGGGCTGCGTCGCCCGATCCTGATCGGCGCCGCGGGCATCGTGCTCGCCGGCCTCGCGGCGATGCTGCTCGGCTGAGCGTCGAGCGAGCCGGTGCACATGATTTCATTGCGACGTGATCCCACCGGGCTGGCGATCTCGTCGCCGCTCCGCCGTCCCCGGGTCGCGCGGATCACCGCAGTCTGTCTCGCTGTGCTGCTGCTCCTGGCATCGTTCGTCATCTGCGCCGCCGTCGGCAGCCTGGGCGCCGAGGCTACCCGGGTGTTCTTCGTCGCGCTCGCCATGTCGACACTGCTCTCGGCGATGCCGATCGCGGCGCTCTGGTTTCTCGACCGGCGCGAGCGCGAATCACCTTGGCTCTTCACATCGGCCTTCCTGTGGGGCGGGCTGATCGCGACGACACTCGCACTGCCGGTGAACTCGACCGTGCTCTACTTCGTCGCGCAGTGGCTCGAGGGAAACGCCACGCTCAAGGAGATGCTGGGGCCAGAAGCGGCGCTGATGATCGGAGCGCCGATCGCGGCGCCACTAGTCGAGGAGACTACCAAAGGTCTCGGTCTGCTCCTGCTCTTCTGGCTGGTGCGCTCCGAGTTCGACAACGTCCGCGACGGTTTCGTCTATGGCGCGCTGATCGGCGCCGGATTCAACTGGTTCGAGTCGGCGCTGTACGTGCAGCAGAACTTCGTCGAGTTCGGCGATGCGCCGTTCGGCTTTCAGCTCGGCATGCGCTATGCCTGGTTGGGTCTCGCAGGGCACGCGATGTTCTCCGGGATCTTCGGCGCGTCGCTCGGCTTCGCGCGCGCGACGCGCATCCGCTGGCT
>JBEVJQ010000107.1:0-5050 GCA_040510055.1 Burkholderiaceae bacterium
GCTCTGCCGTGGATCGGGTGGCAGGGGCCGGCGACACGAGTTCCCAGCCAGTCACGACCCCCCTCGATGCCGTGGCCAGGACCGAGTCATCGACCGGCCGCCGCACGGGATCGCCGGGCCGGGTGCCGGCCGCGACCGATGGAACGGCCGAGTTCGGCATCCGAAGCGACGCCAGCGCGCTGGCGACAACGGCCTTGGCCTCCGGCGATCGAGCGGCGTCGCGGGCCGTCGCAGAACACGACCGGGCGGCCGAGTCGAGCGTCCAGGCCCGGCAACCGGAAGCGCAGGCCGGCTTGTTCAACGTAGCGCAACCGGCCGCCGCGGTTGCCGCGGCCGATGTTCCGGCAGTCCTGATCGCGCCGCCGGTGACCGACCCCGCGTTCGCGGCGGCACTCGGCGAGCAGGTGAGCCTGCTGATCGCCGACGAGATCAGCCGCGCCGACATGGTCGTCTCGCCTCCGGACCTGGGACCGATCCGGATCGAATTGACGCTGCGCGGCGACAACGCCGACCTCGTGTTCACAGCGGCCGCCCCGGAGACGCTGCAGGCGATCGAAGCCAGCGCCGAAGTACTCAAGTCGATGCTGGCCGAGCGCGGCATCTCGCTCGGGGGAATGGACGTCGGACAAGGGCGGCCGCAACACTTTGCCGGCTCGCAGGGCGATTCTTCATCGCAGCGCCAACACACGGTCGATCGGGCGCCGTCCGCCACGGCCGGGCCCACAGCCGTCGCGGCAACCGTTCATACGCCTGTAACGCCGGCTCATCGGCGCGGATCGATCGATCTGTTCGCCTGAACGGGTGCTGCTCCTGGCCGCGCAGAAATACGCCGGTTGACCCGGCCAATTCCGCCCGACTGCAGAGTCGTCCGTTCGGATAATCACCTTCGAACGGCCTCGGGGCCGGCAGGGTGATGTATGTCAAAAGTCGAAAACGGAACGCAGGCAAAGAAATCGAAGCTGCCGCTGATGATCGTCGCGGCGGCGGCCCTCGTGGGTGCCGCTGGCGGCACCGGCTGGTTCCTGACGCATCGCGGGCCGGAAGACCCTGCCGTGCGCGCCGAGGCGCTGCGCAAGGCCGCGCTGAAGAGCCGGATCTTCGTGCCGCTGGAGCCGTTCACCGTCAACCTCGCCGATGTTCGTGAGCCGCGGCTCGCCCAGATCGGCATCGTGCTCGAAGTGGCCAGCAGCGAGCTCGCCGACGACATCAAGACGGTCATGCCCAACGTGCGCAGCCGGATCCTCACCATCATCTCCTCGAAGCAGGCACGCGACCTCCTGAGTGTCGAAGGCAAGGAACAGCTGACGAACCAGATTGCCGATGCCACCGCCGTACTGATCGGACATCCACCGCCGGTGCGGTTGGTCGCGCCCACAGCGGCGCTACCGGTCGCCGTCCCGCCAGGGGCGCAGCCAGCCGCCCACGCCGCGGCGCCGGCAGTGGCGCCGGCAGTGGCGCCGGCAGTGGCCCCGGCAGTGGCGCACGGAGCAGCCCCGGCAGCAGCGGCCGCCCACGGCGCCGCCTCGCATCCCCCGATTGCGGCGCTCGGCAAGCCGATCATCGAGGTCAACCTTTCGCAGCTCATCGTCCAGTAGGACCCGGAGCGCGACGCCGATGAGCGACGAATCGCTGACTGCCGAGGAGGTCGACACTCTCCTCGAGGGCGTCTCGACCGAGGACGCCGAGCGCGCCGCTGCGGTCGGGCGGCCGCGCGCGAGCAGCGGCAACGCCACCGGCCCGCAGGTCCGTCCCTATGACCTGAAGGTCGCGCCGCCGAACCCGCAACGTCTGCCGGTGCTCGAGGCGATCAACGAGCGGATCGGACGCACCCTGCGGACCGCCCTCGAGCGATTGCTCGACCGACCCGTGGAAGTCGCGGTCCAGCCCGTCGAGCAGATCGCCTACCAGGACTTCATCGCCGCGCTCGAGCAGCCGACCAACCTGAACCTGCTCGAAATGGGATCACTCCAGGGCCAGGCGCTGCTCGTCTGCGAGCCTGCGCTGCTGCTCGGCATGACCGATCTCTTGTTCGGCGGCAGCGGTCACGGCAGCGCCGGCCTCGACGGTCGTCGCGACTTCTCGGCGACCGAGTTGCGCATCATTCAACGGGTCGTGGGTCTGTTCATCGATGCCTGTGCCGCCGGCTGGGAGCCGGTGCACGCGCTCAGCCTGACACACCGCCGCTGCGAGACCCTGGCGCGCTTCGCCGTGATCGCGCAACCGCAGGCCATGGTCTGCTCGATGGCGTTCGAGGTCCGTGCCGGCGAATCGGCCGGTCGGATGGTGCTGTGCCTGCCGGTGGCCGCGATCGAGCCCGTGCGCAGGGCCCTGGCGGCGGCCGAGGACGACGCCGTGCGCGCCCGCAGCCCCCGCTGGCAGGACCACATGGCGCGACGGATCCAGACGGCCGAAGTGACGTTGTCGGCGGAATTCGCCCACGCGTCGGCGACTGTCGCCGACCTGTTGCGACTCAAGCCGGGTGATTTCATCGAGCTCGATCTGAAGCCGACGGCTACCGCCTGCGTCGACGACATCCCGTTCTTCGAGTGCCGCTACGGTGTCTCGAACAAGCGCTACGCCATTCGAATCCAGTCGTTCCTCGCCGCCCGGAACGAGGCGGATTCCGGAGAGCAGCATGACCGCCAATAGAATCCCCGATGGTCGCGACGAGACCGTGGCGTCAGCAGCCGACCCCGCGGCGGTCGGCTACGACCATGACTCGCGCGCAATGACCGCACGCCCGGCGACCGACCTCTTTCCCCGTCTGTCGGGGCACGAGGCCGGCGACGGTACCGCCGTCGGCAGCGGCGACATCGAGATGATCCGCGACATCCCCGTGGTGCTGACGGTGGAACTGGGCCGAACGCGGTTGCCGCTCGGCCAGATCCTCCAGATGGCGCACGGGTCGGTGATCGAACTGGACGCCCTCGCCGGCGAACCGATGGACGTCCTGGTCAACGGCTGCCTCATCGCCCAGGGCGAAGTGGTCGTCGTAAACGATCGCTTCGGCATCCGCCTGACCGACACCGTGACGCCGGCCGAGCGGATGCGCCGGCTGAACCGGGCCCGATGACGGCGGCATACGCGCGATGAGCTCCTCCATCATCCAGGCCCTGCTCGCGTTCGGCGCCGTCGTGGCGGCGATTCCCCTCGCCCTGGCATTGATCCGTCGCTCGCGAAACCTGGGCGCGGGGCGGCGCCGGATCATCCAACTGGCCGGCGGCCTGTCGTTGGGTCCGCGCGAACGGATCGCCGTGGTCGAGGTCGGAGGCCGCTGGCTGGTGGTCGGCGTGACGGGCGCGTCGATAAATCTGTTGGCGACGCTCGACGAACCGCCGGCCGATCTGGCGGCGCGGGGATCGCCGGCGCCGGCCGATGGCGTTTTCGCTCGCCTGCTGGCCCAGGCCAGCGCGCGCGCCGGTCGCTGACGTGCGTCCCGCAATGACAACCGCTACCGGTGTGCCACCTGACGGCGCCAGTTCCGCCCCGCCGCCGGCCCGGTCCGTGCTTTCGGCCGTGGTCGTCGTCCTGGCCCTGATCGTCGCCATGGCCGCGCCCGGCATCGCCTGCGCGCAGGCCCTGACGCTGAACACGACCCCGTCGGCCGGAGGCGCGACGACCTACTCGGTTCCGATCCAGACGCTGCTGGTCTTCACTGCGCTGTCGTTCCTGCCGGCCGTGCTGCTGCTGATGACGAGCTTCACGCGAATCATCATCGTGCTGTCGTTGCTGCGACAGGCGCTCGGCCTGCAGGCGACGCCCCCGAACCAGGTGCTGATCGGCCTGGCGCTGTTCTTGACGCTGTTCGTCATGGGGCCGACGCTCGAGAAAATCCACGAGGTCGCCTACAAGCCCTATACCCAGCAGGCGATCGGCTTCGACGAGGCACTCGTCCGCGGCAGCCAGCCGCTGCGCACGTTCATGATGCGCCAGACGCGCGAAGCGGACGTCACGCAGTTCGCGCGCATGGCGCAGATCGATCCGCAGGTCTCGGTCAACGAGGTGCCGATGCGCGTACTGATCCCGGCGTTCGCCATCAGCGAACTGAAGACGGCGTTCCAGGCGGGCTTCATGGTTTTCGTGCCGTTCCTCATCATCGACCTGATCGTTGCCAGCATCCTGATGTCGATGGGCATGATGATGCTGTCGCCGGTACTCGTCTCGTTGCCGTTCAAGTTGATGCTGTTCGTCCTGGCCGACGGCTGGAACCTGCTCGCCGGCTCGCTGGTCGCGAGTTTCGGAACCTGAGGTAGCGCGCGATGAGTCCGGAATCCGTCGTTGCGTTCGGTCGCCAGGGGCTCGAGTTGCTGCTGGTCGTGGTCTCGCCGTTGCTGCTGGTCGCACTGGTCGTGGGTACGGTGATCAGCATCCTGCAGGCTGTGACGCAGGTCAACGAATCGACGCTGACCTTCCTGCCGAAGCTGGTGGCGCTGGCCGTGGCGCTGGTCGTGCTCGGTCCCTGGATGCTGACGATGCTGGTCGACTACCTGCGCCGCATCCTCGGCGGCCTGGCCACGCTGACAGCCTGAGCCGGTCGGACCGGTTCCCGCTTCGACGGCGCGACAAGACCCATGCTCACTGTCTCCGAGGCGGAACTGCTCGCCTGGCTCAATGCCGTCGTGATGCCATTGTTTCGCGTGCTGGGCCTGATGACGAGCGCGCCCATCCTGTCGAGCCGCTCCCTGCCGGCACGCGCGCGGGTCGCGATCGGGCTGGCGGTGTCACTGGTGGCGACGATGGTGGTCGACCTGCCCCCGGGCGCTGGCCTCGGCGCCGACAACGGCTGGCTGCTGGTGGCACGCGAGGTCGGCATCGGGCTGGCCATCGGTTTCGTCGCCCGGATGATCTTCGCCGCCTTCGAACTGGCCGGCGAAATCGTCGGCCTGCAGATGGGGCTGTCGTTCGCCGGGTTCTTCGATCCGAGCGCCGGCCAGGCCCAAGGGATCGGTGGCATCGTCAACAACTGCGCGAAGCTGACTTGCGTCACCATGACCGGCACCCGGGTCCTCATAGACACTGTCGTGGAGTGAGACCGTGGTGTACCGCGAGC
>JBEVJQ010000108.1:0-7928 GCA_040510055.1 Burkholderiaceae bacterium
TCTCGGCCGACTACAGCATGAACCCGTCGATCTCGTTCAGCCAGCGCGATGCCGGAGGCATCGGGGCCGCGCTCGGACGGTTCAACTCGACCCTCGGCCTCGCCGGTGCCGTGGCCGGCAACGTGAAGTTCCGCGAGGCTTCGACCATGTTGACCCTGGTCGACAATCGGTCGGGTGTTCAGCTCGCGGCTTCGGAGGGCAGTGCATCGAAGACCGACTTCGGTGCCTGGAGCGGCCTGTTCGGCGGCCTCGGTGCCGGCGGGCTCGGCGGCTATACCAATACCGCCGAGGGCAAGGTCCTGGCAGGGGCGTTCGCCGATGCCTACAACCAGCTCGTCAAATCGGTGAAGGTCTACAAGGCTCAGGAAGTCCGCGGCGGCCTGGGGCTGGGCGGCCAGCTCGGCGTGCAGGGCGGCTCGACGCCGGCCTCGAAGGCGATCCCCAGCCGTTGACTCGGGGTTGCCGAGCGCGGCGCTTGACCGCTGCGCCCGCCATCGGTGGCACCGTGACGTCGTGTCAGCGGCGCTCGGCCGTCCGAGCGGTTGCCCGCATCAGCAGCGCCAGCAGCACGAGCGCGACGGCGACGCTCCACAACGCATAGGGAACGCCGAGCATCGGCTCGTTGGCTTTGTCGCAGGCGGCCGTCGCCTTGAACAGTGGCGGCAGCAGTGTGTCCAGCCGCAGCATCGCGATCCAGCGATCGGCAGCCGTGTAGGCGCAACTGGAACTCTGCGCCGCCACCAGCTGCTGGTGCAGCGCTGCGGCCAGACCACCGGCTGCCGCAAGTGCCGACAGGGCGAGCAGCGAGCGCGCCCTCCGACGACTCTGCTGGACGAACGTTGCAAGCAACGCAAACAAGCCTACGAGAAGGTAAGCGATGCGCTGCACGACGCACCACGGACACGGCTCGAAGCCGAATGCTTGCTGGCTGACCAGGGCAGCAACCACTGCTCCCCAGGCCAATATCACGACCAGCCAGGTGGTTGCCGCATGTGATATACTGCGTACTCGCATGGTGTCTACCTCATTGGCATCCTGACACGGCTCGTGGTAGTTCAGCCACGACAGGTGCTGAAAGGAGACGCCGTTTCATTCTTATCACGGGGACTTTAGGGATGAAAACCACTCGAAAGCCTAACTCTGCCATGACCGCGCATCATCACAGCGCCATCGTGACCGCTCGTCACGCGGCGCGGATGCGTGCCGGTCGGGTCGAGTCCAGGCCTGAGGACTATGCCGACATCGCGGTGACCGAGCAGGCCAAGCGGCTTCGCGAAGCACGTCGTGCGATCGAAGAGCGCAACATGATGCGCGAACTCGGGCTCGGCTAAGGTCCCCGTGGCCCGGGCCGCAATGGCCCGGGTCTTTATATCGATTCCGGCCGCCGCTCAGGCGTGCCGCTTCAAAATCTCCCCCAGAACCTGATTCCACCGGCCCGGTCCACCATTCCGGTCCAGGCTCCGTCCGGCCATTGCGTCCGGCCATTGCGTCCGGCAGCGGCACGACGCGCTATCGTATCGGCCATGCGGTTCCTGGTGGTCAAGATGTCATCGATGGGCGACGTGGTCCACGCGCAGCCGGTCGCCGCTGACCTGCGGGCTCGGTTCCCCGGGAGCAGTATCGACTGGGTCGTCGAGCAGGCTTTCGCGCCGATCGTCCGGCGCAATCCTGCAGTCGATCTCGTCCTGCCGATCGCCTGGCGTCGCTGGCGCCGACGGCTGTTCGACGCCGAGGTGCGGAACCAGTTGCGGGCGTTCGTGGCAAAGCTGCGCCGGACGCAGTACGACTGGATCATCGACTGCCAGGGCCTGTTGAAGAGCGCGGCCGTGGTCCGGCTTGCACGCGGCGCGCACCGGCTCGGGCTCGATCGCCAGTCGGCGCGCGAGCCGCTGGCGAGCCTGGCCTACGACCGGCGTGTGCAGGTGCCACGCGACTGGCATGTCGTACGGCGCAACCGCGCGATCGCCGCCGAGGGGCTCGGCTATCGGACCGACGATTTGCCGCTTGTCCCACTGGTGGCAGACGCCTTGTCGCCGAACGATCAGCAATGGTTCCCATCGTCTGCGCCGGTGGTCCTTGTGCCCGGTGCCAGCCGAGCCGCCAAGCTGTGGCCTGAAGCGCGCTGGATCGCGCTCGCCCAACGCCTGACGCGTGCCGGTGCATCGCCCGTATGGTTCTGGGGCAGCGCCGACGAGCGCGCCCGGGCCGAGCGTCTGGCCGCTGCCGGCGGCGGACGGGTCGTCCCCGATTTTCTCGACGTCGGTCGCGCCGCGTCGGTGCTCGCGGCCTCGGTCGGCGTCGTCGGCCTCGACACCGGTTTCACGCACCTGGCGGCGGCGCTGGGGCGCCCGACAGTCGGCATCTTCTGCGACTTCGATGCCGTCCAATGCGCCGTCAGCGGTCCGGCGCCATGCGCGAGCCTGGGCGGTGTCGGCCAGGTACCGGATCTGGAAGCCGTGATCGAAGCGGCGGCTCGCTGCCTGTCGCTGGCCGTGGCGACCAACGGGTGAAGCTACTCCTGTCGCCCGTGGGGGCCAACGGATGAAGCCACTGGCGCTGTCGCGGATGCTGCTGGCGCGAGACTGGAAGGCCGGCGAACTGCGACTGCTGCTCGCCGCGCTGGCCGTGGCCGTGGCCGCGATCGCGACCGTCGGCGTGTTCGTCGATCGGCTGGGCCAGGCGCTGACGATGCAGGCGCGCCAGCTGCTCGGCGCCGACATCGTGGTGTCGTCGGATCGGCCGCTGTCCGACGACTGGATCGCCCAGGCCGAGCGGCGCGGATTGCGGACCGCTCGCACCGTGGCGTTTCCCAGCATGGCGCTGGCCGAGGCCGGGCCCGATGCGTTTCCCCGGACCCAACTGGTATCGCTGAAGGCGGTCTCGACCGGATACCCGCTGCGGGGCGCCCTTACCCTGGCCGGTACCGGTGGTGGCGACGGTTCACAGCAGGTGACCGCGGGCCCGGCACCGGGCAAGCTGTGGGCCGACGCCGCGCTGCTGCAGGCGCTGGACATCGGCCCCGGCAGCGCCGTCCTGCTCGGCGACAGCCGATTCGTGGTCGAGCGGATCATCGAGATCGAGCCCGATCGCGGCACCGGCTTCGCGAGTCTCGCCCCGCGGGCCATGATCGCGCTTGACGATCTGCCGGCGACGGGACTGGTGCAGCCGGCCAGCCGCGTCACCTGGCGGCTGCTCGTCGCCGGGGAGGGGCCGTCACTGGCCGCGTTCGAGCCCTGGATCAAGGCCCGTCTCGGTGGCGGCCAGCGGCTCGAGACGCTCGAGGCCGGGCGGCCCGAGCTGCGGGTGACGCTCGATCGGGCCCGCCAGTTCCTGTCGCTGGTCTCGCTGCTGTCGGCGTTGATCGCGGCCGTTGCGATCGCACTGGCCGCGCGCCGATTCTTCGATCGCCACCTGAACGGCTTCGCCGTGTTCAAGGCGATCGGTGCCGGCCAGCAGCTGATCGGCCGGGCGCTGTTGCTCGAGATGCTCTGGGTGGGACTGATCGGCTCGGTCGCCGGAGCGCTGCTGGGCTGGGCCGCGCACTGGCTGCTCGTGGTGCTGGCCGGCTCACTGGTCGAGATGACACTGCCGTCGCCGCGCTGGGTACCGGTGCTGCAGGCGGTGCTGGCCGGGCTCATCCTCGTGATCGGTTTCGCAGTGCTGCCGGTCCTGCGTCTGGCCGGCGTTCCGCCGCTGCGTGTCTTGCGCCGTGAACTGGGACCGCCGGCGGCTTCGGCCTGGCTGGCGATCGCAGTAGCCGTCGCGGCTTTCGGGCTGCTGCTGCTCTGGTTCGCCGGCGATCCGAAGTTGGCCGGGATTGCGCTGGCCGGCTTTGCAGCGGGAGCCGTGGTGTTCGCACTCGTGTCGTGGGCCGGCGTGTGGATGCTGTCGCCGCTGCGCGGCTGGGTCGGCGGCGGTCCGCTCGGCGCCGTGGTCAAGGTCGCGCTGGCGAGCTGGGCCCGGCGACGCGGCGTATCGGTCGCCCAGACCGCGGCGCTGGCGATCGGGCTGATGGCCCTGATGCTGCTCACGGTCACGCGCAACGAACTGCTCGCCAGCTGGCAGCAGTCGAGCCCGCGCGATGCGCCGAACCGGTTCGTGCTCAACATCCAGCCCGACCAGCGCGAGTTGTTCGCCGCACAGCTCGCGGCAGAGGGGCTGGCAGGGGTCGAGTTCTACCCGATGATTCGCGGGCGTCTGGTGACGGTCAACGGCCAGCCGATCGGGCCCGATCGGTTCGAGGACAACCGTGCGCGGCGGCTGGTCGATCGCGAGTTCAACTTGTCGTACGCGGCCACGATACCGACGCACAACTCGGTCGACAGCGGCCGCTGGATCGACCCGGCCGTGGCCGAAGTCTCGGCCGAGCAGGGCATCGTCCAGACCCTGGGACTGCATCAGGGCGACCGGCTCGGCTTCGACATCGCGGGCGAGATCACCGAAGTGACTCTCGTCGGGACGCGCAAGCTCGCCTGGGATTCGATGAAGGTCAACTTCTTCATGATCGGTTCGCCGGTTGCGTTCGGCGACCGACCCCAGAGCTGGATCACGTCGTTTCACCTTCCCGACGCTCGAGCGGACCTGGTCCGCGAATGGCTGGCGCGGTTCCCGAACCTCACGGTCATCGACACCACGGCGATCGTCAATCAGATACGCGGCATCATCGATCGCGTCGTCGCCGCCGTGCAGTTCCTGTTCGTGTTCGCGCTGCTCGCCGGGGTCGTCGTGGTCTACGCGGCACTGGCCAGTTCGCGCGACGAGCGGGTGGCCGAGGCCGCCGTCATGCGGGCGCTAGGTGCTTCGCGGCGCCAGTTGTTCACCGCGCAGATGATCGAACTGGCCGCTTCGGGATTGCTTGCGGGCATCCTGGCGGCGGCGGGGTCGATGACCGTCGGCTGGGTGCTCGCGACGCGGGTGTTCGAGTTCGACTATCGTCCGGGTTGGTGGCTTCCCCTTGCCGGGGCGCTGGCCGGGAGCCTGTTGTCGGCACTGGCGGGGTGGTGGGGCTTGCGCGAGGTCGTCGATCGGCCGCCGATGGCGACGCTGCGCGAGGCGGCGCAGTAGCGGCTGCGGCAAGTGATTGGCGAGCGTCAGGGCAAGCGGCAGGTGCGCAGTTCGCGATCGATCTCACCACCACGTGCGCGGCATTCCCCCACCGGATCGAGCGGTCTGGTCCTTCGGTTCCGTCCGGCGTCGGCCTTGCGACCACCAGTCACTCGTGCCGCTTCGACCATCGTGAGTTCGGGCGGTCGATATGGCTGCGTTTGCTCCCGATAACAGGGGCGGTCGGCGTACTGGATCTTTCCGGTTGCGTCCTGACATTTGTAGACCTTGGCGCTGGCTTCGGGGCTGGACAATCCGATCGCCAGGCCGAGGACGAGTCCCGGAACCGCGAGCGCGCCGAGGCCAGTGCGCCGGCATCGAGTCGAGTCCATTGCCGAAGGCTCGGAGAGATCGGGATCGCAGTCCACCGTCGACCGACAATCCGGGGAAGTTCGGGGACCGGCGGCGGCGCGGGATACGCCGGCGGCGTTGCAGCGACACCTTGACCGTGCACGGGCGGTCAGCCCGAGGGCGGTCGTGGGGACCAAACTGACGCGACGCAGCAGTTTCGTTTTTCGATGTGGAAGAATATGTCTCACATGGTGAAATCATTGGATAATCGATTGATTTTGCGACGGTTATTTGTCTCGTTCGAAGGGTCAAATGACTATTGCCGCGCAGCAGGTCGGCTTAAAATTGCCGGCTCTCGCACATATGCTCAGGAGTGACTCCAGATGTCTTCACGCGAACTCGAAGCCCAGAAGTTGCAGAAGGAATGGTCCGAGAGCCCCCGCTGGCGCGGCGTGCGCCGGGGCTATTCGGCAGAGGAAGTGATACGGCTACGGGGTTCGTTGCCTGTCGAGCACACGCTCGCGCGTCGCGGCTCGGAAAAGCTCTGGAAACTGTTGAACGAGGAGCCGTTCGTCAACACGCTCGGGGCGCTGACCGGCAACCAGGCGATGCAGCAGGTCAAGGCCGGGCTCAAGGCAATCTATCTGTCGGGATGGCAGGTGGCGGGCGATGCGAACATCGCCGGCGAGATGTATCCCGACCAATCGCTCTATCCCGTCAACTCGGTCCCCCATGTGGTCCGGCGGATCAACAACACGCTGACCCGGGCCGACCAGATCCAGTGGTCCGAGGGCAAGAACCCCAGCGACGGGGACTACGTCGACTACTTCGCGCCGATCGTGGCCGATGCCGAGGCTGGCTTCGGCGGCGTCCTCAACGCCTTCGAACTGATGAAGGCGATGATCGATGCCGGTGCCTCGGGCGTGCACTTCGAGGACCAGCTCGCCTCGGTCAAGAAATGTGGCCACATGGGCGGCAAGGTGCTCGTGCCGACGCGTGAGGCGGTCTCGAAGCTGATCGCCGCGCGGCTCGCGGCCGACGTCAGCGGCGTGCCGACGATCCTGTTGGCCCGCACCGATGCCGAGGCTGCCGACCTGGTGACGTCCGACGTGGACGAGAACGACAAGCCGTTTCTCACCGGCGAGCGGACGCTCGAGGGGTTCTTCCGCACCCGCAACGGCCTCGACCAGTCGATCTCGCGCGGCCTGGCCTACGCGCCCTATGCCGATCTGATCTGGTGCGAGACCGGCAAGCCCGACCTCGAGTTCGCCAAGCAGTTCGCCGAGGCGATCCGCAAGCAATTCCCGGGCAAGATGCTGGCGTACAACTGCTCGCCGAGCTTCAACTGGAAGAAGAACCTCGACGACGACACCATCGCCAAGTTCCAGCGCGAGCTTGGCGCGATGGGCTACAAGTTCCAGTTCATCACGCTGGCTGGCTTCCACGCGCTGAACTACTCGATGTTCAATCTCGCTCACGGCTATGCGCGCGAAAACATGAAGGCCTTCGTCGAGTTGCAGCAGGCCGAGTTCGCCGCTGCCGACAAGGGCTTCACGGCGGTCAAGCACCAGCGCGAGGTCGGCACCGGCTACTTCGACGCGGTGACGACGACGATCGAGGGCCATCAGTCGTCGACCACGGCCCTGAAGGGATCGACCGAGGACGAGCAATTCTTCGAGGACAAGACCGGCAAGAAGGCCGCCTGAAGGATTCGTCCAGGATTCGGCCCGGCACGGAGGCAAAGGGACAGCGAAGGCTGTCCCTTTTTTTCGCCCGGGTCGCGGATCGCTTTGCCGGAATCGTCGCCGCCGCGGCGGTGAACTCGCTGGCACGGTAATCGACGCGGCCTGACCACTCCGGATCCGCGCGTCATCCGGACTAGGCGCGACTAGACACTGCGGCCGATTTGCCGTTCGCGCACTGCAGCGCATGCTCGATCCTCCAGCCCATCCGGAGGATCGCATGCGTACTGCCCCCAACCAATCGAACCGCGGTCAGGGAATGACCGAATACATCGTCATCGTCGCGCTGATCGGGGTCGCGGCGATCGGCGCGTACTCGTTCCTCGGCCAATCGATTCGCGGTGCGACCGCCGGCCTTGCGCTGGAGGTTGCAGGCGAAGATGCGAAGAAGGGGATCGACGAAGCGAAGAAATCGTCGGACGACGCAGTGAAGGCCGCGACCACCAAGGCCACGCTGCGCGACTACAACGCCAGCAACCACTGACGGAGCGGGTCGGTGTCGCGCAGGGCATCTCATGGCGCGCGCGGTCAGGCCCTGGTTCTCGGCCTGACCTTGCTCATCGTCTGCGGGCTGGGGCTGTTCTACGCGTTCTCATCGGGTCAGGCGGCAATCGGCCGGGCGCGGCTCGTCAATGCCACCGATGCCGCCGCTTACAGCGCCGGACTGGTCCGAGCGCGGGCGATGAACTGGTATGCCTACACCAACCGGGCCATCGTCGCCAACGAGGTAGCGATCGCGCAGGCTGCGACGATGGTGTCGTATGCCAGGTTCCTCGAACGGCTGACCGACAA
>JBEVJQ010000109.1:0-2928 GCA_040510055.1 Burkholderiaceae bacterium
GATGACGCTCAGGTTCCGCTCCGGATGGCTCGAGGCAAGCCACAGAAAGACACCCAACGTTGCATAGATTGCGATGATCATTTGAAGATACTCGGACGGCCCCCCATGCCACGCCCAACCTGAAGGCCAGAAGATCGTCAGCGGGTACACGCCCAGGACAAACACCGTGGCAAACGCTCGAAGCGCAAGTCTCAGGTACTTGAGGCGATCGATTTCGCTCACAGCTAAATCTCCTGGCCATTGATAGGCGTCTCTCGCCGTCGCGGATCGCTTCGGGGTACACGCCTCGGAGCCCTGCGCTTCTGCTGGCAGACTCCGCGGCGCCGTTGCCAGTCACATCGATGACGCTTGACTGTAGCTGGCCCCAGCGACCCCGCAATTGGAACTGCCGATCGTCAGATATGCACCGCCCGTCCCAACGCCCGCAAGGCCGCTTCCTGCACCGCCTCGCCCAGCGTCGGATGCGCATGGATCGTCCCGGCAACATCCTCGAGCGTCGCGCCCATCTCGATCGACTGGCCGAATGCCGTCGCCAGTTCCGAAACCCCCGCTCCGACGGCCTGCCATCCGAGGATCAGCTGATCGCGCTGCCGCGCGACGACACGAACGAAGCCCTCGCCCGATCCGGCCAGCGTCAGCGACCGGCCGTTGGCCGCGAACGGGAATTGCGCCGTGACCGGATGATCGCCGGACTCGCTGGCCTCGACCGGCGACAGCCCGACGCTGACGACCTCCGGGTCGGTGAAACAGATCGCCGGGATCGCCCGTGGCTCGAACCGGCGGCGCCGGGCGCCCTCGCTCTTCGCGGCGATGATCTCGGCCACCATCTCGCCCTGCGCCATCCCGCGGTGGGCCAGCATCGGCTCACCCGTCAGGTCACCGATCGCCCAGACGTTGTGCATCGAGGTCCGGCACTGGTCGTCTACCCGGACGGCCCGGCCGGCGCGATCGAGCGCCAGCGATTCGAGGCCGAAGCCGTCGGTCCGCGGCTTGCGGCCGACGGCAACGAGGACCTGGTCGGCGGGGACTTCGGCTCGGTCGCCACCTTCTGTTTCGACCGTCACGGCGCGCGCGCCGTCGTCGTAGCCGGTGACCTTCGATCCTGAACGCACGTCGATGTCGAGCCGCCGGCAGCCGGCGGCAACAGGCCGCGACAATTCCTCGTCCCAGGCGGGGAGGATCCGGCGCGCGACCTCGACGACGGTGACCTTGCTGCCGAGCTTGGCGTAGGTCATCCCGAGTTCCAGTCCGATGTAGCCGGCCCCGACGACGACAAGCCGCTTGGGGATCGCCGTCGGACTGAGCGCCGCTTCGGACGAGACGACGCGACCGCCGCCGGACGCGAAAGCCAGGCCGGGCACCTCGACCGGCAGCGAGCCGGTTGCGAGCACGAGGTGCTGGCAGGTGATGCGCGTGATCTCCCCCGATGGCGCGCGGACATCGACGGTCTTGCCGTCCTGGATCGTTGCCCAGCCCGGAAGGACGTGCGCGCCGTTCCTGCGCAGCAGCGCGCCGACGCCGCTGGTCAACCGCGCGACGATCCCCTCTTTCCAGCGGACCATAGCCGCCGTGTCCAGGGTCGCATCGGCCACGCGGATCCCGAGCTCCGATCCGGCGCGCCACTGCCGGGCGTTCTGGTATTCGGCAGCCGCATGGATCAGTGCCTTCGACGGTATGCAGCCGATGTTGAGGCAGGTGCCGCCAAGGCGCCCGCCCTCGACCAGCATGGTCGGCACTCCCAGTTGGGCGGCGCGGATCGCGGCGACATATCCCGCCGGCCCGCCGCCGATCACCAGCATCGTGGTCGTTTCGATCTTCATCGCTAGTCCACGAACAGCAGCGCCGGCGATTCGAGCAGGACCCGGATGGCCTGGACGAACGCCGCTGCGTCCATGCCGTCGACGACGCGATGGTCGAACGACGACGACAGGTTCATCAGCTTGCGGACGACGACGGTGGCGTCGCGGACGACGGGCCGCTCGACGATCTTGTTGACGCCGACGATCGCGACCTCGGGATGGTTGATGACCGGAGTCGTGACGATGCCGCCGAGCGGGCCCAGGCTCGTGATCGTGATCGTCGAGCCGCTCAGTTCCTCGCGCGTACCGCGCCCGCTGCGTGCCGCTTCCGACAGCCGGGAGATCTCGGCGGCGCACGACCATGGGTCGCGAGCTTCGGCATGGCGGATGACCGGCACCATCAGGCCGTTGTCGGTCTGGGTCGCGATCCCGAGGTGGACCGGGCCATAGCGGGTGACGACACCGGCCCCTCCGGCTCCACCGCCGCCTCCAACCCCTCCGCCTCCGGCCCCGACTGCGCCCCCTGCCCCACCAGCCTCATCGTCATAGCGGGCGTTCATCTGCGGGAAGTCGCGGACCGCGATGACCAGCGCGCGCGCGAGCAGCGGCAACACGGTCAACTTGCCGCGCGTGGCGCCGTAACGGGCGTTCAGCGCCGCACGCGTCGTTTCGAGGTCCGTGACGTCGACTTCCTCGACGTAGCTGAAATGCGGGATCCGGCGCTTGGCCTCCTGCATCTTCTGCGCGATCCGCCGCCGCAGGCCGATGACGGGGATCGCCGTCTCGCCTTCGCGCAGCGCGTAGGTCGTCGCGCCCGGGCCGCCAGCGACGATCAGCGACTCGGCTCGCCCCTGGTAGGCGAGCAGGTCTTCCTTCAGAATCCGGCCGGCCGGACCGGTGCCGCGGACGAAGCGCAGCTCTACGCCGAGGTCGAGCGCAAGGCGGCGTACTGCCGGCGACGCCAACGGTCGCTCGCCCGGCTGGCGCAACAGCGGTCCTGACGAAGACGAACGCAGCCCGTCGGGCGGTGCGCCCTTGCCGGAGCCGCGGGCGGCCGGCGCTGGGGCCTGTTCCGGGGCGCGTGAACGAGGCCGCTCGGCCGCCCCTCCAGCCTCCCCCTTGGCCTTCG
>JBEVJQ010000110.1:0-4717 GCA_040510055.1 Burkholderiaceae bacterium
GATACCAGCATCGCGGTGGCGAGGATTCGGTCGTCGATTCCGAGGTCGCGCTGCTGCGCGACCATGGTCATCAGGTCGAGCTGATCTCGTGGCACAACGACGCGGTCGACGATCTGCCCGCGGCGACTGTCGCCCTGCGTACGATCTGGTCGAGCGACTCGTCGCGACAGGTCCGCGAGGCGATCGCCCGGATGCGGCCCGACGTGGTCCACGTCCACAATTCGTTTCCGCTGGCCTCGCCCTCGGTCTACTGGGCCGCCGATCGCGCTGGCGTTGCGGTGGTGAAGACGCTGCACAACTTCCGGCTGATGTGCCCGCAGGCGATGTTGTTGCGCGACGGACGGGTCTGCGAGGAGTGCGTCGGGCGCGTACCGTGGCGCAGTGTCCGGTATCGCTGCTACCGGGGGTCCGGTGCGGCCAGCGCCGTAACCGCGACCATGCTCGTCACCCATCGCCTGCTGGGCAGCTATCGCGATCGCGTGACCCGCTACATCGCGTTGAACGAGTTCTGCCGCCGCAAGTTCATCGAGGGCGGGCTGCCCGCCGACCGGATCGTGCTCAAGCCGAACTTCGTCGCCTCGGACCCACCGCCACCGGATGCGGCGCGCGACGGTCTGCTGTTCGTCGGGCGGCTGTCGGCCGAAAAGGGAATCGAGACGCTGGCCCGCGCCGCGCGCCTGATGCCCGAGGCCCGGATCCGCGTCATCGGCATCGGGCCCGACGAGGCGATGCTGGAAGGCGTGGAGAACATCGAATTGCTGGGCCTGAAGACGGGCGATGAGGTCATGCAGTGGATGGCGCAATCGGTCGCGCTGCTGCTGCCCAGTGTCTGGTACGAGAATTTTCCGCGGACCCTGGTCGAGGCCTTCGCCCAGGGATTGCCGGTCATCGCCAGCCGCATCGGCGCGCTCGGCGAACTGATCGAACACGGCAAGACCGGCCTGTTGTTCGCGGTCGGCGACCCTGCGGACCTCGCCCGCCAGGCGCAGACGGCGTTGTCCGATCCGCAGGGCATGCGCCGGATGGGCGAGGCAGCCCGCCGGACCTACGAGACGCACTACACGCCCGAGGCCAACTACGTGACGCTGATGCAGATCTACGACGAGGCGATCGCCGCCCGGCGCGCCTTCGCGGCCTGAGGCGGGTGTTCGGTGGCGGTCCGGATCGTCCGCCTCGGAAGTCCGCGGGCCGGTGGCGAAGGACTGCGGATCGGAACCGTGCGGCGTCCCCCGCGTGGCGTCGCGAAGCAGGACTTCGGCCGCGGCGACTGGTACGACATCTGGTATCCGAACCTGGCACCCAGCGCCGGCACCGTCAAGCTCGGCCAGGCGGCCGTCACCGACGCCCGGTGGCGCGAGTTCGCGCGCCGTTACCGGGCCGAGATGGCCACGCCCGACAATGCCCGGTCGATTGCACTGCTGGCGGCATTGTCCCGGTCGACGGCGTTTTCGGTAGGATGCTATTGCGAGGTCGAGGCGCGTTGCCATCGATCGCTGCTCAGGGGGTTGCTGGCGGCCCAGGGCGCGGAGATCGCCGACGACTGAAGATTCACGATCGCCGCCGACGCGGCTCGACGGCGACCTCTTGAGTCCGCCGTCAGGAGGTCCGATGGAACGATCGTTGGCTGCCGATCCCTCTGCCCTTGCGGCCGTTGCGCGCGCAGCAGCGCCGACAGGCACCAGCGCCCGCTCGCCGATCCCCGACTCCCACGGGATCAATCTGTTCGACGCCGACCCCGCGGCGGCACCGCTGTTTCGACTTTATCTCGGCGCCGAGCTGTTCGCGCACCTCGAGCCGCGCCTGCGCGAACTGGGCGCCTTGGCCGGGGGTCGGCTCGATACGTTGGCCGCGATCGCCGATCACCATCCGCCGACGTTGTCGGTGCGCACCCGCACCGGGATCGACGAGTCGCGGATCGACAAGCATCCGGCCTATGTCGAGATGGAGCGGCTCGCATTCGTCGATCTGGGCCTGGCGGCGATGTCGCACCGCCCTGGTGTCCTCGGCTGGCCTCAGGCGCTGCCACCGGCCGCCAAGTACGCCCTGACCTATCTGTTCGTCCAGGCCGAGTTCGGGCTCTGCTGTCCCGTCAGCATGACCGATTCGCTCGCCCGGACGCTGCGCCGGTTCGGCGATCCGGCACTGGTCGGGCGGTTCCTCCCGCAGGCGACGACGCAGGACTTCGAGCACCTCGCGCAGGGGGCGATGTTCATGACCGAGCAGGCAGCCGGCTCGGACATCTCGCGGACGGAGACAGTCGCGGTCGCCCAGCCCGACGGGAGCTGGTCGCTCACAGGCGACAAGTGGTTCTGCTCGAATCCCGATGCCGGCCTGGCGATGGTGCTTGCCCGGAGCGAGGACGCGCCCGGCCTGAAGGGCCTGTCGCTGTTCCTGCTGCCGCGGCGCCTCGAGGACGGCAGCCTCAACCGCTACCGGATCCTGCGCTTGAAGGACAAGCTCGGGACGCGGTCCATGGCGAGCGGCGAGATCCGGCTCGACGGCGCCCGCGCCTGGCTCGTCGGCCAACGCGGCCTGGGCTTCACGCAGATGGCCGACATGGTCAACAACTCGCGACTGTCGAACGGCGTACGCGCCGCGGGGCTGATGCGCCGTGCCCTGACCGAGGCGATCCACGTCGCGACCCACCGCGAGGCGTTCGGGCGGCGGCTGGTCGACCTGCCGTTGATGCGCCGCCAGCTCGACAAG
Organism: Burkholderiaceae bacterium; assembly: GCA_040510055.1. Lineage (GTDB taxonomy): Bacteria > Pseudomonadota > Gammaproteobacteria > Burkholderiales > Burkholderiaceae_E > Lautropia. Next base: position 2,707 of record JBEVJQ010000110.1, read on the forward strand.
ATGACGGTCGCGACCGAACAGGCGCGGACCATGGTGTTCCAGACGGCGCGGGCGCTGCAGGCATCGGACGAGTCCGGCTCGAGCGGCCAGGCCTATGCGCTGGCACGAATCATGACGCCGCTGATCAAGTTCCGCGCGTGCCGCGATGCCCGGCGCGTGACCGGCGACGCGATGGAGGTCCGCGGCGGCTGCGGCTATATCGAGGAATGGCCCGATGCCCGGCTGCTGCGCGATGCCCACCTCGGGTCGATCTGGGAGGGGACGAGCAACATCGTCGCTCTCGACGTGATCCGGGCGATTCGTCGCGAGGGCTCGCTCGCGCCGTTGCGCGACCGGGTCACGACGTTGCTGGCCGAGGGCCTGCCGTGCCCCGAGCCCCTGGCGGCGCTCCAGGGTGAACGAATCGCGCGCACCTGGGCGCTGGCCGAGCAGGCAGCCGGATCGTCCGATGATGCGATCGCGCGGCAGGCGGCCAGCGCGCTTTACCACGTCGTGACCCTTGCCGGTTTGCGCTACGAAGCCCGGGCTGCGGACCGTCCCGAGCGCGGTCGACTCGCCGACGCCGTGCTCCGGCATCGACTCGCAGCCCGCGATCCGCTTGCCTTCGATACGGGAAACGCTGGACCAGGACCGGCCCTGTTCGAGGGCAGCCAGGCCCTCGACGAATGAACGACCGACATGAAGTTCCCGCGTCGATCGCGCCCGGCGAAGCGATGGCGACGCCCGACCATTCGATGGCAACACCCGAGCAGCCGATGACGAAGTCCGAGCACCCGCTGGCGAAACCCGAGCAGCCGATGACGAAGTCCGAGTACCCGCTGGCGACACCCGAGCAGCCGATGACGACGTCCAGGCGCCCGCTGGCGACACCCGAGCAGCCGATGACGACGCCCGCCCATCCGCTGGCGACTGCCGACCACCCGCTGGCCACGGCCGACCACCCGGTGCCGACGACCGTCGCCCTGATCGGCGCACCGACGGACGTCGGCGCCGGCAGCCGGGGTGCCAGCATGGGGCCCGAGGCGCTGCGCGTCGCCGGGCTGGCGGCCACACTCGACAATCAGGGTTTGACGGTGCTCGACCGGGGCAACCTCGCCGGCCCGCCGAATCCGGACCAGACGACCAGCGATGGTTACCGTCATCTGCCCGAAGTGATCACCTGGAACCGGGTGATCCACGACGCGGTATTCGCCGAACTCCAGGCCGGACATCTGCCGTTGTTCCTGGGCGGCGACCACTCGCTGGCGATCGGGTCGATCAGCGCAATCGCGCGCCACTGCCGGGCGCGCGGCCAGTCGTTGCGCGTCCTCTGGCTCGACGCCCACGCCGACTTCAACACCAACGAGCTGACACCGTCGGGCAACATCCACGGGATGCCCGTTGCCTGTCTCGCCGGACATGGCCCGGCTGAATTGACGGGGCTCGCCGGCTTCACCCCGGCACTCGGGCCCGGCACCATTCAGCAGATCGGAATTCGCAGCATCGATGCCGGCGAGAAACGGCTCGTCCATGCCAAGGGAATCTCGATCCACGACATGCGCCGGATCGACGAGCTGGGGATGCGCCAGGTGATGGCCGACGCGCTGGCGAACCTGGATCCCGATTGCCACCTGCACGTGAGTTTCGACGTCGACTTCCTCGACCCGGACGTGGCGCCGGGTGTGGGCACGACCGTTCGCGGCGGCCCGACCTACCGCGAAGCGCAGTTGTGCATGGAGATGATCGCCGACACCGGTCGGCTGTCATCGCTGGACGTTATGGAGCTCAATCCGGCGCTCGACGTTCGCAACCAGACCGCGGAGGTCGCCGTCGAGCTGATCGCCAGCCTGTTCGGCAAAAGTACGCTGTCGCGATTCCGCTCGGGCGGCAGCGATCCCGATCGGCGCTGGTAGACGACGGAGCGTGGCGGCTGGAAAGGGGGCCGGACGCCAAGGGTTGCCGTGGCAAACCCCCCGCCCACAAGGCGGGTCGGTCGAAAATTCCAGGGAGCAAAGCCTCCGGCTCGCAGGAG
>JBEVJQ010000111.1:0-11225 GCA_040510055.1 Burkholderiaceae bacterium
TTGCCTCGCGATGATGTTGTCCGCACTCGTCAGTGCCGCTTCGATCCTGGTCCTGCTGCCCGGCGTCGCCTCGACCGCCGCGGCCGCCGGCCCGATCGCGACGCGTGCCGCCAGCTTCGAGGCCATCGGCTGGTCGACATTGCCTGGTTGGGAGGGCGAATCGCACGCCGAAGCGCTGCGCGCCTTCCGAGAGGCCTGCGTCCGCCTGCAAAGCCGCGCGCTCTGGCAGCCTATCTGCGCGGATGCGGCGGGCCATTCCGGCGCCAATGGCGCTGTCGCACGCCGCTTTTTCGAGTCGCGATTCACGGCATATCGCGTGGCCGATCGGACGGCCAGTGTCGATGGCCTGTTGACCGGCTATTTCGAACCGATCCTGGTCGGTCGCCGCGAACGGGGCGGCCGATTCGTCCATCCGGTATACGCGACACCGCCGTCGCTGCTGTACCTCGACGCCCGCGTGGTGGCTGCCACTACCGGCGTCCGTACCCTGAACGCGGTGGTCCGCGACCGGCAGGTCATCCCGGCCAGCGAAGGGGTCAGGCCCGGCGAGCCGATCTACCAGGTCGCGCTCGAGACGCTCGAGGCCGAGCCGCTCGATCGTCGTTACCGGCTGCGACGTGATGGCAGCCGCCTCGTGGGCTACTACGATCGCAGCCAGATCGAATCGGTGTCCCAGCCGCTCGGCCCGGTGCTCGCCTGGGTCGACGATGCCGATGCCCTATACGTGATGCAGGTCCAGGGATCGGGCCGGATCCGGTTCCCCGATCGCAAGGAGATCCGTCTGGCCTATGCGGATCAGAACGGGGCGCCGTTCACGCCGCGCGGCCCGCCAACGACCCGCACGCGCTCCATACCCGGCGAAGGCGGCGGCGAGCCACTGTCCGATTCGTTGCAGGCGTTGATCGGGCCGGATCCGGAGTCGGCCGAGACAGCGCCGCCCCCGCCCGCGACCGAGGCATCGACCGCCTCCGGTCACCGCACGCGTGGAATCGCGACCCAGCCGCGCGACCCGGCCGTCGAGCGGGTGATCCGGGACCTGCTCGAGACGCCGCGGCTGGCAAAGGGCGACGGTGACCGCGTGCGCCCGGCGCCGAGCGCGGCGGCCGTGTCACCCGCAAGCGCCAACGACCGGAGCGGGACGGCCGGCGCGCTAAGCTCGATCGAGCGCCGGACCAGCAACACGCGTTACGCCGCGATCGCGCTGGCGCACCTGGCGCGGGCGCGCAAGCTCGATCGCAGCTATGTGTTCTTCCGCGTTCGGACCGACTCGGCCGAGGGCCCGCCGGGGGCGCTCGGCGTGCCGCTGACCGCGGGACGTTCGATCGCGGTCGATCCACGGGTCACGCCGCTGGGGGCCCCGGTGTTCATCGAAGCCGCCCGCGGAGCCGACGAGGCGCCGCTTCGGCGGCTGGTGATGGCACAGGACACGGGCGGGGCGATTCGCGGCGCGGTGCGCGCCGACTTCTTCTGGGGTTCGGGTCCGGCGGCCGGTGCGCAGGCACTGCAGACCCGCGATCTGCTGGCGATGTGGGTGCTGCTGCCGAAGGGATTCCTCGAGTCGCGCGTCTCGGCCACGCGCACGCGCTCGATCGGCCCGCGCAATGTCGAGTGCACGGCGCCCGACAGCGACTACTGCGATGACTGAAGGCGATCACCGAAGATGACGGGGCGGGCGGATCGATGAGACTGCGCCTTCGCGTCGTCGCGCGAATGGGACGACCGCTCGAGCGTCCGATCGTGGCCGAGGTCGGCCCGGAAGGCGGAACCATCGGCCGCGCGCCCGATTGCACGCTGGTCCTTCCCGATCCCGGCAAACACATCTCGCGCCAGCAGGCGCGGGTCGAACGCCGCGACGATCGCTGGCAGGTCGTGTCGCTGGGGACCTCGAATCCGCTGATCGTCAACGGCATCGAACTCGGCCCGGGCCGCAGCGCGCCGATCGGCGGCGGCGACCGGATCGGAGTCGCCGAGTACGAGATCGCCGTCGAGGCCGATCCGGTGGCCGATCCGTTGGCCGGGCCCGCAGCCGAGGGCTCGCCTCGGGTGGTGACGGCTGCGCAGATGATCGCCGACGATTTCGATCCGTTCGCCGCCTTCGAGCCGGAGTCGGTCGCGGGCTCCGACCCGGCATGGCGGTCCCGCGGTCAGAAGCCGCCCGCCAGCGGCGAGGCGCTGCCCGGCGATCATCCATTGGCCGCGCCGAAGCCTTCACGGCGCGACGATCCGTTCGCGGTCGACCCCGACGGAACCGCCGACGGCGGGGAGGCTGGCGCCGATCTGTTCGGCCGCAGCGGGCGGCACGCGTCGACCCTGGACCATCAGCGACGGAGCAGCGAGAGCATCGATGCCTTGTTCGGCCTCGTGCCGGGCGAGCCGAACGCCGACCCGCTCGCCGGCAAGGGCGACTCCGCGCCCGATGCTGGCGACCCTGGCACCGGGGGCGCCGCCGGTGAGACCCTGGACCCGCTCGAGGCACTCGCCGGTCGCGGTCCGCGCACCGCCCCACCGGCGCCGATGTCCGACCATGCGCCTGCCCTGTCGGGTGCGATGCAATTGCCCGACGCGATTCCCCCGATCGACTTCGACGGCGGCGAGGATCGCGCGTCGGCGGACCACGCTCTGCGTCGTCCAATGCCGCGCTCACCGACGCCGCGCTCCCGGCAGCCAGGTCTCGAGGCGCCAGGCGCAAGGGCGTCAGGCTCACAGGGGCCGAGCCCACAGGTGCCGCGTCCACCGGCCCCCCGTCCCTCGGCGCCGCCCGCTGCTGGCCCGGCGATCGGAAAGGCGGTGCTCTCCTGGGATCGGAGCCCGGCATCGGCCCCTGGCCTGCCGGACAGCGAAGTCCGCGCCATCGCCGGACGCGTCGCCGACGGTCGCCCGAGGGACTTCGAACCGCCCCCCGATACCCGTCCCACCGAGCGCATCGACCAATTGAACGCCGAGCAGCACAGGGCGATCGCCGAGGGTCGGATCCATCGGCAACCGCAACCCGCGGCCTATGGCTCACGGCCGCTGCGGCCGGCCGCCCCGGCCGGCGGGCAGTTCCCTTCGGTGTCGGCCCCGTCGATGCCAACCCCACGCTCGGCGGCAGCGCCGACGCCACGCCCCGAATCGCTGGCAACGGCAGCGCCGTCGCCTGCGACATGGCCATCGCCACCGTCGGCCGCTGCCGGCGAAGCCGCGTTGCTCGCGGCCTTCCTGCGCGGAGCGGGGCTGGCGGAATGGCCGCGGGGGCCCGGCGCCCCGTCGTCGCCGGCGCCCGGGGCGGCGCTCACGCCCGAACTGATGTCGCGGCTCGGCGAGTTGTTGCGGACATCGACCGAAGGCACGATGGCGTTGCTGGCCTCGCGCAGCACGCTCAAGCGCGAGATGCGGGCCGCGGTGACGCAGATTGCCGCAGGCGACAACAACCCGATGAAGTTCGCGCCCGATGCGATGTCGGCACTGGCGCAGCTGCTGGCCGATCCGCCGATGCGCGGATTCATGGCGGGGCCGCGCGCCATGAAGGACGCACACGACGACCTGCTCGCCCATCAGGTGGCGTTCGTCGCCGGCGTGCGGGCCGCGATGCAGGGACTGATCGCGCGCTTCGATCCGGCTTCGCTGAACGACCGACTGGCGCAGAAGGGCGGTCTGTCGGCGCGGCTCCCGGGACGCAAGGCCCGGTTGTGGGAGCTGTTCGTCGAACGCTTCGACGAGCTCTCGGCCGAGGCCGAAGACGACTTCGACAAGTTGTTCGGCGAAGCGTTCGTTGCCGCCTATCACGCGCAGCTCGACCGGCTCGAGGCGCCCGACCTCGGGACGACGTCGACTCGCGCGCGCGACGGACGCCCCCTGACATGAGCCTGGGGCCGATCGACGCGACGGAGATCCAGGTCGCGATGCTCTCGCGTATCGGCGGGCGCGAGCGCAACGAGGATGCCTGCGGCTACCTGGCCGAGGGCGGCCCGGCCTGCTTCGTGCTGTCCGATGGCGCTGGCGGGCACGCCGGCGGCGACGTCGCGGCGCGCACGGCCGTGCGCGCGGTCCTCGAGCGCTTTGCCGCCCGGCCCCGAGGTGATGCGATGATGGCGGCGGCGCTGATCGACGCTGCCCAGGCGGCGGTCCGCGACGCGCAGCGTGCCGATCCGGCCTGCGCGGACATGCGCGCCACGCTGGTGGTGCTCCTCATTGATCCGGTCCGCGAACACGCCGTCTGGGGGCACGTCGGCGATTCGCGCCTCTACGGCTTTCGCGATGGCCACGTCACGGTCCAAACGCGCGACCACAGCCTCTACGAGTCGATGGTCGCGGCCGGTCTGGCCGATGAAGGCGATCGCCGCAACAATCCGGTACGCAACGTGCTGCTCGCGTCGCTGGGGTCGGACGAGGCGTTTACCCCCGAGGTCACGCAGACGCCCTATGCACTGCGCCCGGGCGACGCGCTCCTGCTCTGCACTGACGGGTTCTGGGACTATGTGACCGAGCCGCAGATGGAGGGCATCCTGCAACGCGTGACGACGGTCGATCAGTGGCTGTCCGAGATGGCTGGGCTCGTGGCCACGCGTGGCCCCGAGAACCAGGACAATTACTCGGCCATCGGCATCTGGCTTGGCCGCGGCGACTTCGATACGAGGTTGATGCCCGACGGTACGCAGCCGCCGGATCCCGGCCTCTCGGCATGAACGGAGCCTGGGCCACAGCGACAATAGTGGGAGTCCTGCCGCCATGACTGCGCCTTTCGCGAGCGATTCGATGCAGGCGCTGCCGATCGGGACCCAGCTCGGTGAGTTCGAGATCGTTGGCCTCGTGGGCGTTGGCGGCTTCGGTATCGTCTACGAAGCCGACGACCACGTCCTGCAGCGCCGCGTCGCCCTGAAGGAGTACATGCCGGCGTCGCTGGCAGCGCGCGTCGGCCCGCTCGAGGTCGCGATGAAATCGGAGCGCGCCCGGGACACGTTCGAAACCGGTCGCCGCAGCTTCATCAACGAAGCGCGGCTGCTGGCGCAGTTCGACCACCCATCGCTGATCAAGGTCTACCGGTTCTGGGAGGCCAACGGCACGGCCTACATGGTGATGCCGCTGTATCACGGCCCGACCCTGCGCAACGCACTGGCCGAAGGTCGGGTCGTGTCGTCGGAACCGTGGCTGCGGGCGCTGCTGGCGCCGCTGCTCGATGCGCTCGAGCACCTGCACCGCGTCAACTGCTTTCATCGCGACATCGCGCCCGACAACATCCTGCTGCTCGACGACGGCCGGCCGCTGCTGCTCGACTTCGGCGCCGCCCGGCGCGTGATCGGCGACGCCACGCAGGACCTGACGGTGATCCTGAAGCCGGGCTTCGCGCCGATCGAGCAGTACGCGAACGGCCCGGAAACGAAGCAGGGTCCATGGACCGACATCTACGCGCTGGCCAGCGTCGTCTACTACTGTGCGACCGGGCGTACGCCGGTGGCGTCGGTGTCGCGGATCATGTCCGACACGCTGGCTCCGCTCGGCCAGGTCGCCGGTGACCGGCTGTCACCGGAGTTCTGCGCGGCGATCGACCGGGCGATGGAGGTTCGCATCGAGGACCGGACCGCATCGGTGGTCGATCTTCGTCGTGAACTGGGTATTGCTGAAGGAGTCGCCAGCACGCTGTTCGTCCCCGACCCGTCGCGGGGAGGCTCGCCGGCGCCGATACGCTACGGCGGTGGCGTGTCCGCGCCGACGCGGCAGGGCTTGGGAGCCGAGCGCGGCGCCGACCTGTTGGGTCTCGGAGGCGAGCGCGATGAGCCGCTCCAACTCGGCGCCGCCGCTACGCGGCAGTTCGATCCACAGTTCGATCCGTTGCCGGCCAGCTTCGGCGGCATGGCCGGGCGCGGCCAACCGCCGATCGGCACCGCGCTGTCACGCGGAGGTCGCGGCACGGCGCCAGCGCCGTTCGGCGCGACGTCGGTACTGGGGCCGGCGTCGCGAGGGCCCGCACCCGCGGGCCGGGAGCCGCCGCGGTCCGATCGCTCGGGCGGAGGGCGACAGCCGGAAGAGCGCCCGGCGCCCACTCTGGGTCGCGAACGGCATGAGCGGCAGGAGGCCGACGACGGTGGTGACCGCGGTGACGGCGATGCCGGCTACGGCTCGCACCGATCACCGCGCCGCAGGTACGACGGCAACGGCGACGGCGAGACCCGCGTGTTGCCCTGGCTGGTGATTGCTGTGATCCTCCTGTCGATCATCGGCGGCATCGGTTGGGTGTTCTGGAGAACCACGACGGTATCGCCGTCTGTCGACGTGTCACTGCCGCCACCCGACGCTGGCTCGACATCGGCCGGCGGAGATAAGGCCGGCGCCCCTCGCGACAGCAAGCCCGAACCCGGTCCCGCCGGCACGGAAAGGAGCGGCACTGCGACCACGGGCTCTGCGAGTACCGGCCCTGCGACGACCAGCCCGTCGGTCGGCGACCAGCCGTTGGTCGGCGTGCCGCCGCTAGGGACAGGGTCGCAGACCGTGCCCGGGTCGACGCTGCCCACTTACTCGGGCACGGCCGCGCTCGATGCCGTCGGCGTACTCGCCGATCCGGCGATCAACGTCTCGGTCACGCTCGAACGGACGCGTCTCAAGATCAACAAGGACCGACTGCGGTTCAAGGTCAAGGCATCGGAGGCCGGCTATCTTTACCTGCTGATGTCCGGCACGCGCGGCAGCGATCTCTACCTCCTCTTCCCCAACGACAAGGACCGGGCCAATCGCCTCGAACCGGGGGCCGAACTGTCGCTGCCGCGCAAAGGGTGGGAGATGGTCTTCGAAGGTCCGCCCGGCACCGATCACTTCATCGCGATCGTGTCGCCTCACGAACGTGACTTCACCGATCTCGGCCTTCGGCCGGCGGGACCGTTCCAGGAGTTCGTGCCCGACATGGCCGCGGCGCAGTTCGCATCGCGCGGTGGCCTGGCCTTCATCGGCCGTGTCAGGACCTGTCCCGGCGGCGAGGGCTGCGACCGTTTCGGCGTCGCGCGCTTCGAGATCGAGGAAGCGCGCTAAGGGCGTCGCGTCGGCCCGCTACTGGGTGACGAAGGTCACCCGCCGGTTCTCGCGTGCCGTGGGGTTTTCGGGCTTGACGGGGAAAGCGTCGCCGCGGCCCACGGAACGCAGCCGCGTCCGATCGATGCTGTGAGTGGTGGCGAGATACTCGACCACGGCATCGGCGCGCGCCTGCGACAACGGCAGGTTGTGGTCGGGTCCGCCGCGCGGGTCGGCGTGACCTTCGACGGAGAAACTGAGCGGCGAGAGCCGGTCGGAGGTCAATGCCTTGGCCACGACATCGAGCGCCGACTTCGCGCTCGGCGTAAGCACCGATGAATCGGTGTCGAACGTGACCATGACGCCGGCCGACCCGCCTTGCTGCGGGCTGGCCGGTCCGGGACCGGTGCGGATGCTGCGCGTGCGTACGCCCTTCGGGCGGTCCAGCGCGTCGATCAGCTCCTGCACCTGCAATCCGGTTTCGCCGAACACGCGTTCGGTCTGGGCGAAGGCGGCGCCGCTGGTGGCGATGGCGGCAGTAGTGACCACGATGGCCAGCGCGAGCAACACGGGACGACTGCGCTTCACCTTCGATCTCCTTGAACGACGCGATGTCGGTCCCATTGTCAGCGCGGCCGCGGTGCGGGCTCAATACGACTTCGGTCGGACCGCGCGAAGGCGAGGCGACGGCCAGCCGGAGTGCCGGGACTCAGGGATCGGCAACGAGGCCGACGAAGGTCTCCGGCTCGAGCGGCAGGGTGCGGGTGACGAGAGCCGTCGCCGGGTCCAGCGCCAGCCACCAAAGTACGCGGCGACCGAGTCCCCCGTCGACCAGTTGATCGGTCAGCGCGGCGAACGGCGGCTCGACGGCGACGATCGGGTGTTCGTCCGCGTCCCTGTCGGCTGCGGCTTGGAGCATTGCCTCGAGCGGTTCGATGCCAATGCCGTCCAGTATCTGGTCGGCGATCTCGGCAATACCTGAAAGCCGGCGCTCGACGGCCTCGAGCCCGCCGTGGGCAGCGACCCTCGTCGCGGACTGGGCGATCGTCAGCGGGAACCGGCGCCCGACGCGGTCGACCGACGGCAGCAGGATGCCGGTCCAGCCCTGCGGTCCCAGCACACCGCGCGGGACGAGGAAGCGCCAGATCGGAAACGTCATGTAGAGCTCGATCCACGACGGTCCGAGTCGCTGGTCACCGAGCGCCATGGCGTCCTGGAGCCAGCGATCCCAGGGCCCGCGAAACGCCTCGGGGAGCCTGCGCCCGACGAAGTCGCCGACCGCAGGGATCTTGCCGAACCAGCCGGCCGCTTCGGCCGCGGCGGCGCGCGCCGCCGGGATGGGTCCGCGGTCCGTGGCTCCGAGGTCAACGGCCCCGAGGTCCAAGGCCCCGAGGTTCATGGCCCCGAGGTTCATGGCCCCGCGCTCCACGGCCCCGCGCTCCACGGCCCCGCCCTGCGCAGCGTCACCAGCCGCGGCCGGATCGATCCCTTCACTGCCACCTGCGGCGGCCGCACCGACGTCGAGCGCCCGGCCGGCGGCGAAGGGACCGGCGACACCAGGAGGGGAAAGGTCCGGAAGACCAGACGCCGGAACGGGCGCGCTGCTGCTGCGGCGATCGCCGTTGTTGCCGACGCTCATAGCGATCGCGGACACTGGAACTGCTGCAACTCGGTCATCCGGAACGGATTGGTGACGCTGCCCGTCGTGACCTCGAAGACGACGCGCCGGCCGTCGACGTTGAAGGTGGCCCGGAACCGCTCGGGCTGCCCGGTCGGTTCGATTCGGGCCCGGTCGAACATCCGGTGCAGGGCCCAAGCGCCTTCGAACAGCAGTCCCGAGCCACCGCTCGGACCGGGCGGCGAGATCTGCATCCGGATCTGGTTGCTGCCCTTCGCGCCCGGCCAGGTCATCGAGCGCGGCACCACCGGACCGTGCGCGTACTGCAGCCCCTGGCCATCGATGTCGAGGCTCAACTGCAGGATCGCCGGATCCATCTCGACCGGCCGGAACTCGACGCGCAGCGCCGGGCCGCGCCCGGCGACGAAGAACACGTTGCGGATCACTGCGGCGCGCTCGAATTGCAGCAGTGCGCCCGGGTTGCCCCCGATGCTGGCCTCGCCGACCTTGCGAAACCGCCACGGCCGCACGCTGGTGTCGACCAGTGGTGACAGCGATTTCTGGAAGAACTCGTCGAGGATGCCGGCCGGCCCGAACAGCCGGGCAAAGTCTTCGGGCGTGACGTCACGGGCCGAGCCGGCGGCGAACGGGTAGCGTTCGGTGATCGCCTTGACGCAGAACTCGCCGACGCTGGTGGCGAGGTTCTGGCTGATGTTCTGGCGGGTCGCGCCCAGCGCCTGGCTGTTGCCGGACGCCGCGAGGCCGGTGACCATCGAGCGGATCGGTTCTGGCAGCCGCGCCCCGTCGGCCCGGACCTTGTTGGCCACGTCGTTCGGCGGCGGCAGGTTCCCCGAGCGCACGGCAGTGTCGGTGGCCACGAGCAGGGTGTAGACCTCGTTCAGCAGCCCCGTGGTCTGGTCGATCCGGGCCGGCGCACCGGGGGCCGGTGGCTGCACGTAGTCGCGCAGCCACTGGAACCGGTCATCGACCAGCACGCGCTCGATCGGCGGCCCGCGTGGCCCGATCGGGGTTTGCGTCCGCGGTCCCACCAGTTGCCCGAGCCGATCGGTAGCGGCGCGGGCGGCCTCGCCGACCTTGCCGACGACGTTGTCGACGGCCTTCTCGACGCCCGCCTTCTGCTCGACCGCGGTGAGCGTGACCTCGCGCAGGATCGCGCGCAGCAGCAGGACCAGCGGCGAGTCCGGTGCGGACAGGATCCGAGCGGTCTGGATGCTCTGCGCCAGGGTGGTCGACGGTACCAGCGTGATGTCGGCGACGAAGCGCTCCCAGGTCCGGGCGTAGTCGGTGAGGTAGAGGCGCTTGACCTCGTCGACCAGCGAGTCGCGGCCGGCGGGCGTCTGCGCGCGGCGGGCGTTTTCCGAATCCTGGATGCCCAGCACCCAGACCTCTTCGGTCGCCAGCTCCTTGACCAGGCCGTCGAGCGAGGACGCGAACGTCTTGTGGTAACCGTCATAGGTGAAGAGGCCCGGCACCCCCTCGGTCAGCGGCCGGCCGCTCGACCGCGCGAACACCGCCGAGGCCGACGGGCCGCCGGCCTGGGTGATGCGGAATTCGGGCAACCCGGCGCCGATCCTCTGCCGCTTGAGCCGGTTGTAGACCCGCTGCGGCAGGGGTGTGGCGATCAGCGACTGGCGAACCTGGGCGATGACCCGATCGTCGATGTCGAGGGTCTCGCCCAGCGCATTGCGCGCCAGCAGCTCGTCGACGTGGCCGAGCAGCGCTGCCCGGCGTTCGGGGTCGAGCACCGGCGGACTGGATTCGAGATCGAACGCGATCCAGCCCTTGACCGAATCGCGATCGAGCCGCCCCGGAGCGAGCAGCATCATCGCCGCCTTGAGCGTCTCGTAGCGCAGTTCGGCATTGGCGGTGGTGGTGCGCAGCGCCCGCGTCAACCGGTCGCCGATCGCCGGGCCGAGCGATTGCGCCAGCAGCCGCTGGTAGGCCTGGTCGGCGGCCTCCTCGAGCTTGTCGCCCTGGAACAGGCCGAGTTGCAGCGACAGGTTGGGATCGCGCGGGTCGACGTCGGCGGTGCGGGCCAGCCCGCGGACCAGAGTGAGCTGCTGCAGGATCGCGCCGAGGTCGTTGCGCAGGGCGTCGGCCGTCGGCATGGCCCGCGCCGCCGCGCTGGTCCGGGCGGCCACCGAATCGACGTATTCGACGTTGCGCAAGTACGAATAGGTCCAGGCCCCGAGCGCGGCGAGGCCCGCGACCAGGGCAATCGCCGCGGCCGACCATTTGGCGCGGCCCAGTTGGCGTTCCCACTGCAGATTCGTGCCGGCGATGCCGGCCTCGGCGAAGACTACGTCGTTAAGCAGCCGCTGAAGGAAGTAGGCCCTGCCGCTCGGCCGCATCGGCGCCAGTGCCCGCCGCTGCATCCCCAGGTTCCGGGTGAGCGCTGCGATGACGCGGTCGATCGGCGTCCCCTCCTGGGTGCCGCTGGCGAGGTAGACGCCGCGGACCAGCGCTTCACGTGCCAGTCCGGTAGCGGGGAACGCCTCGGTCAGGTAGGCCACGAGCGGGGCGCGCAGCGCGGCCATTTGGTGAGCGAAGCCGAAGATCGCCGCGCGCCGGGCCGGGTCGCGCTCGGCTTGCAACCGGTCGAGAGTGA
>JBEVJQ010000112.1:0-3941 GCA_040510055.1 Burkholderiaceae bacterium
GTTGCTGCAAGTTCGGCAAGGTGTGGCTGCCGTCCGTTGCCCTGGGTCGTTGCCATAGGTCTTTGCCATAGGTCTTTGCCATGAACGCTTACCACTCCGCCGTAGCCGGCCACGTTGCCCTTGGCTCGTTGGCGATCTTCTTCTACTGGGCCGCGCTAGTCGCCACCAAGGGCAGCCCGCGGCATCGGGCCTGGGGCAAGGCGTTGCTGAGCACGTTGCTCGTCGTCACCGCGTCGGTCGGTCCGTTGCTGTTCCTCGCGCCCGGCTTCGAGCCGGGCGAAGTGGTGCAGTTCGTCTACCTCGCGCTCTGCGTGCCGACCGTGGTGATGCTCGCCTGGACTTCGATTCGCTGGAAGAACGACGTCGAGCGTTTTCGGGGCTGGCACTTCAAGCTGATCGGCATCACGCTGGTCCTCTTCGGGCTCCTGGTGCTGGCCGCGGGCATCGCCATCGACCGCCCCTTGACGATGCTGTTCTCATGGATCGGCCTGGTCTATGGCGGCGCGATGATCCGTTTCGCGTGGATGCGTGCGCGACCCGATTCCCGCTGGTGGCTCGGTTGGCACCTCAACGCCGTCTGCGGACTGTTCAATGCGATCCACGGGACTTTCCTCGCCGTCGCCTGGCGAATGGGGGTCGACCCGGCGGCGGGCGACGAGGTTGCGATTGCCACGCAACTGGCGACGATCGCTGGCGGATTGGCGCTGCGGGTCTGGCACGGCAGGCACCGCGGCGCACCGTGGCGATTCTCGATGCCGGCGATCGCCCCTGCCGCGCCGGCGGCCTGACCGGGAACTGGGGTGCGACTTTGGATGCCGCCGAGAGCGGGAGACGGCTGCCGGGACATCGGGAGGAGGCGCCGGCCCTCGGGACGAGGGCACCGATCTCACGGCCGAAGATCCCGGGCCGCTGGCACCCCGTGCGATCCCTCGGCCCGAGTCGCGGCCCGGACGATGGCTTCGGCCATCGCCTCGGCCGCGAGCGCGCCGATGGTCGACAGGTTGACCTCGCCGTCGAATCTTCCCGTGGCCAGCGAGAACACGGTGTCACCGTCGGATGGTGTGTGCACGGGGCTGATCGCTCGGGCGTAGCCGTCGTGCGCCATCTGGGCCATCTTCTGCGCCTGCACTTTGGTGAGCTTGGCGTTGGTGGCCACGACGCCGATCGTCGTGTTCTCGCCGGCGCGCGGCGTGGTCGGCGATTGGCTATCTGTCGTCGTGGCCGGTGAGGGTCGCGACGAGGGAAGTGGCGCCGCGGGCGCGGCCGCCGGGGCAGGTACGGCTGCCGGCGCGGGCGCCGCTGCGGCAGGCGGCTGGCGAAGCTGCAGGCGCGCGTCGGCCATCGCCTTGCCGTCCGGCGTCCGGACCCCGGCCACGACGCGGCCCGTCGCCGGATCGATGATGTCGCCCACGGCGTTGACGGCGACCAGCGCCGCGACGACGAGCCCGTTGGGCAACTTGATCGCTGTCGAGCCGATGCCGGCCTTCATCGCTCGCCCTGGGCCCGCCGTCTTGCCGACGGTGGCGCCGGCCCCAGCGCCGACATTGCCCTCGGCCACCGGACCGTCGGTCGCGGCATTCGCCGCCTGATATCCGCAGTCGGCGTTCGGTCGGATCTTCGGATCACCGCCGAACGCAAGGTCGTACAGGCTCGCGGCCGGGACGATCGGAACCCGGGCGACCCGCGTCTCGAAGCCGATCTCGCGCTCCTCGAGCCACTGCATCGTCCCGGTCGCGGCATCGAGGCCGAAGGCGCTGCCGCCCGAGAGCACCACCGCGTGAACGACCTGGACCAGGTTGACGGGGTCGAGCAGCGACGTCTCCTTCGTCGCCGGGGCGCCCCCGCGGACGTCGACGCTGCCGACGATGCCATTGCCGGTCAGGACAACGGTACAACCGGTCGGTCGGCCCGGCATCGTGTGGTGGCCGACCCTCAGTCCGGCAACGGCGGTCAGGCCGCCGCCATCACCGCCCGCTGCAAGCGCGCCCGGTGCCTGCGCCCATCCCGGACAGGCGATCGCGGCGCCCAGGGATGCGGCGATCGCGAGCGATCGGGACAGCAACGATTGCGCCATGCCTTTTGTTCTCGTCTGCGATCCGGCGGATCGCGTCGTGGCCTCGTCCCCATGACCGGCCAGGGTCGGCGGCAGCTCGCCGGACCGGCGCCGACTGCCGCCGGCTGCCGCCGGCTGGCGCCGACAGGCGGCGTGCTGCAGCGATTGCCTGCATGTTCGGCTTCGTCCATTCGCCGCGCAATGGCGGCGAAAAGCTGACGACGTCGCCAGGGCCCCTCGACGGTCGAATTCGAAGGGCGAACGGTTTCAGAACTAACTGTCTTCGCTCATCGCCGCCTTTGTGAGCGAGGGTCGCCGCCAAGCCCATCGGCTTCCGAGCGTGCCGGCGATCTGCCGCCAGTTGCCGGCTGACCCGTCGAGTGTCGCAAAACAACCGACAAGATTTCTACATTGTGTGCTGAAAGTCACACTTGTAGGAACAAAGTCATGCGGATTGCTTCGTTTTCGCACATCGCCGCCGCCGGCGTTTTCGTCTTCAGCGTTGCAGCCTGTGGCGGAGGCAACAATGGCGAGGACAGTGGCATCGCGGCGGGTGGCGCCTCAGTCAGCGCCGACGTAGCGGCGGGTATCGACAGCGGTTCTGAAGCGGGGTCGACGTCCTCGGCCGACGAAATCGAACTGAAAGCGACGACCGCTGACGACCCGACCGGCACCATTCGCCAGGGCGTGGGTGCCTCGGTCCGCTGGCAGGGTCGCGTCTACCAGATCAACACCGCGAAGCAACTGACGCGCGACGGTGTCGTCACGGCCGAACTGGCCAAGACGTCCAATGTCGAGGCCGTGGGCATCATCGACAACCTGCTGGTCCACAAGGCCGGTGGCCGCTGGTGGCAATGGACCAACAGCGCCGACTGGAGGGACCTCGGTACCGCGACGCCGGTCCAGAACGATGCGTCCGGCGTCCTGCGAGAAGGCGCCGGCGCCGAGGTTCGTTGGCAGGGCCGTGTCTACAAGATCGCAGCCAGCGGCCAACTGACCGAGAACGGCGTCGTGACGGCCGCGCTGGCGAAGACGAGCAGTGTCGCCGCCGTTGGCATCGCCAACAACCTGTTGGTGCACAAGGGGGGCGGTGGTCGCTGGTGGCAGTGGACCGGCACACCCGACTGGAAAGACCTCGGTACGAACAATCCGTTCGTCGCGCCCGACGATCCGACGAATACGTTTCGCTATGGCGCGGGTGCCGCGGTGCGATGGCAGGGCAAGGAGTACAAGATCAGTCCAGCCGGTCAACTGCTGGAGAACGGCGTCGTGACGGCGGCACTCGGCAAGACGAGCAACGTGACCGCAGTCGGTATCTACAGCGATCAACTCGTACACCAGGGCGGCGGGGGCTGGTGGCAGTGGTCGGCTGCGGCTGATTGGACATACCTCGGCACGGTGATGCCGCCGAAGCCGTCGGTGTATCGCCGCAAGGTGCCGATGACCGCCGCAGTGGCCGTGCCGACAACATTTTCCGGCCTGCACGCCCATCGCTGGCCGGGCGGTTCGTCGCCGGCCCCGACCTACGGCTACGGCACGGTCCGAAGCCTGAACTTCGACCCGGCCGACAATCTGGGCATCCTCTGGTACGGCATCAACAAGGCCGACGGCCAGTACGACTGGTCGAAGATGGACCAGTGGGTCCAGACCCACTACAGCGCCGGCAAGCAACTGGTCTACTCGCTGTACGGCACGCCCGCCTGGTGTTCGTCGAACACCAACGCGAACGATATGTACAACCAGGCGGGCGGTGACCGGATGCCCAGCAGCCTGACCTGCGTGCAGAAGTTCGTCGACGCGCTGATCCGCCGCTACAACGGCAACGGCGTGCGCAAGCTGCAGATGATCGAGATCTGGAACGAACCCGACTTCGTGGGCATCCCGTACT
>JBEVJQ010000113.1:0-2624 GCA_040510055.1 Burkholderiaceae bacterium
CCGCGCGCGGAAGGTCCGCGCCGCCGGCGATGAACCAGCCTTCGCCGACATGGTGGCCATTGCGCCCGTCGGGGAAGAAGCCGAGGTCGTAGTTGCGCACGATGCCGTAGCGCTCGGAAGCGAATCCCCGAATGCCGAACGAACTGCGCCGCTGGTTCCAGACGACGAGGTCGGGCAGCGGTCGGCGCCGGACCGCTTCCGGCCAGATCGCCTGCCCCCGTCGCGCGTCGCGCACGAAGGGTTCGCCGCTGTCGAGGTCATGGAAGCTCCGGAAGCCCGCGGCGATCTCGTCGAGCAGTGCCTCGTAGGGCGGGCCGGGCTCGACGATGCCTGAGCGCTCACGGCCCTTGAGATTGACCTGGATCAGGGCCTCCAGGTCACCGGCCAGCAGGATGGCCCGGGTCCGCGACCAGTCTCCGGCCCGGAACCGCCAATAGAGCGTCATCTGGTCCTGGAGCCGCATGGGCAGCGCATTCTTCAGCCTGCTGCGCAGGCCGAGCGGAATGGCCTCGCGCACCCGCGATGCAGTCGAGCGCGGCGGCACCTCCGGATCATCCCGGCGCTCGCCGCTCAGGATTCGATCGAGCATCCGCTGATGCAGCGGGAACAACGAGTAGTTCTCGACCATGCCGTGCAACGAGAACGTCATGATCCTGGTCTCGGGTCCGGCTGCCGCGATGAGGGCGCCGACGGCGCGGTCAGTCGCGAGCGCGACCTGGCGCATGGCGTCGTCGAGCTCGTCCCGTTGCTCGGCCGTCGGCGCATCGGTGGTCCCGAGGTGGTTCCAGATCTTGTGGCCGCACCGATGCAAGCTGCCGAAGCCGAGAAAGAACAGATCCCACGGGTGCTCGCGCATCAGGGTCAGGCCGGCCCGGAGATGCCAATCGACCGCGGCGATCAGCTCGTCGCGATATGCCAACAGGGATGCCGCGCTCTGGCGGTCTGCTGCCTCGTCTGCGATCGGCGGCGGGCCGATCTCGCGCCTGATCCGATCGCCGAGGCCGAGGGGGAAGCTGCTCGGCCGCGCAATCTTATCGTGTGTGCCCCAACCGCACAGCTCGATGCCGTTGAAGGGCCTGGCGGCGTAGGTGATCGGCACGTCGATCGCGATCACCCGCGGGCCGTCGAGTGGAAACTCGCGATAGAACGGGTGGATCGGCAGCCACTCCTGCGTCGGCCTGACGAATCGCATGAGATCGGGGCGCCAGGTCAGATAAAACGTCCAGCCATGCTCGGGCGGCAGGAGGCCGGTGTGAAAGGTGGGCCAGGCCGTGCCGATGAGGTGCTCGGCCGTGGAATTGATCCGGCCATGCGTGCCGGAGGCCCGCAGCGCCGCCAGGTTCGGCAGCGAGCCATCGGCGATCCACGAGTCGATCCGCTCCGCCGGCGAGGCGTCGATGGCCAGCAGCATCAGCTTGGGTCGGCTCGTGGTGGCGATGGTCACCTCCTCTCCGTGACTGGGGGCGCTGCGGCGAGGCCGCGCCGGAGCCCGACCGCCCACGCCGCGCTGCCCAGGATCAGTAGCGGCGCGAGCGCAAGGGTAAAGGGAAGTCGAGCCGGCCGATAGCGCAGGACGCGCCCGAAGACGAAGGCGAGCCGGCGAAGTACGAGCGCCGGAAACAGGACCGGCAGGCCTGCGAGCCTACCCTGTCGCGGCGAGAGCAGCAGACGCAGGCGGCCCCGTGAATAGCCGAACCGGTAGTGATGCCGCATCAGTCCCGCGATCGTGGTCCGACCCGCATGCCGCACGGCCATCGACGGTTCGAATCGGATCGCGGCCGGCCAACGTGCGGCGACCCGCTCGCAGAAGGCGACGTCCTCGCCGGTTGCGACCCCTTCGGAGTGCCGGAACCCGCCGAGGGCAAGGTAGTCCTCGACACGCAGCGCCAGGTTGCATGACGGCAGCATGTGGATAGGACCGGCTGGCCGCGTCCGCGGCAGATTCGCGAACTGAAGCAAGTTGTCGGCGACGGCGATCGGATGCCAGGGCCAGAGATCGCCGACCGGGCCTCCGACCACTCGCGCTTCCTCGGCCAGGGCCGAAGCGGCCGCCTCCACCCAGGTCGCATCCGGCCGGCAATCGGCATCGATGAATGCGACCACGGCCCCGCGCGCCCTGGCCGTCGCAAGATCGCGCGCCTGTCCGGGCAGGAGGCCGGCCTCTCCGCGTACGGTCATGGCGCCGTGGGACTCGGCCACCGCTCGCACGGCATCGTCCGGCCCTGCGTCCGCCACCAGCACCTCGAACCGACACACCGTGCGCTGGTGGGCGAGGTCGTCGAGCAGTTCTGCCAGCGAGTCCGCGTGGCCCCGGCAGGGCACCACCACCGACACCTCGATGTCGTGGCCGTCCGCGCTCGGCTCGCGCGCGGCCGACGCCATCGATGGGCGACTAGGCTACAGCGACTTGCGGTTGTCGATCAGCTCGCCGACCACACCGGGATCGGCCAGCGTCGAGGTGTCACCCAGCGCGTCGAACTCGTTGGCGGCGACCTTGCGCAGGATGCGACGCATGATCTTGCCCGAGCGGGTCTTGGGCAATCCCGGCGCCCACTGGATCACGTCGGGGCTGGCGATCGGGCCGATCTCCTTGCGGACCCAGCCGACCAGCTCCTTGCGCAGCT
>JBEVJQ010000114.1:0-11389 GCA_040510055.1 Burkholderiaceae bacterium
GCAACCCGCCGGCCGGCCGCGAGATCTTCGCCGCCATCGAAGCGGCCGGGGCCCGCGTCCTGCCGATCCGGGCCGACGTCGCCGACGCCACGGCGCTGGCCGACGCGATCGCCCTGCTGTCGCGCGATGCGCCGCCGCTTCGCGGCGTCATCCATGCCGCGGCGGCGCTGAGTGCCGCGCCGATCGGTCGGCTCGGCGCCGCCCGGCTGCGCGAGATGCTGCGGCCCAAGGTCGACGGTACGGTCGCGCTGCAGCGGGCAACGGCGAATGCCGGCCTCGACTTCCTGGTCCTGTTCTCGTCGACCACGGCGCTGCTCGGCGCCTCGGGCCTGGCGCACTACGCGGCGGCCAACGCCTTCCTGGATGCGACCGCGCACGGTTTCGATGCCCCCGATCGGCGGGTGATCTCGGTCGACTGGGGAACCTGGGACACGATGCGGCTCGCATCGGACGACGACCGTCGCGCCTATCTGGCCGGCGGGCTGCGGCCGATGGCGACATCCCTCGCCCTCGAGGCGCTCGGTCGCCTGCTGGGTACCGATCGACCGCAGACCGTGGTGGCCGCCGTCGACTGGGCGGCGCTGCGCGCGCTGCACGAATCGCGTCGCCGGCGGCCGCTGCTCGAAAGCCTGGGCGTGGCTGAGCCCGTTGCGACGACCGCAGCGGAGGGCGCCGCCGTGGCGACCGCGGAACTGATGACGCGCCTGGCACGGCTGCAGTCGACCCAGCGTCTCGACGCGCTGGTCGACTTCGTCGAGTCGCAGGTCGTGGCCGTGCTCGGCCTGGATCGCGGATCGCCGGTCGCTCTGGACACCGGCCTGTTCGACCTCGGCATGGACTCGCTGATGGCGGTCGAACTGAAGCGCCGGCTCGAGCAGGGCGTCGGACTGCCGTTGCCCTCGACGTTGACGTTCAACTATCCGAACGTCCGGGCACTGGCCGGCTTCCTGGACCGCAGCGTCCGGCCGACCCTGCCGGGAGCGGTCGAACCGGGGTCCGGTGCGGGTTCCAGCCGGGCAGCAACCTCCGGCGGGGCGGCTGCCGTTGCCCTGTCGGCGCCGGCGGTCGAGGCCGAGCGGGCCGCGGCCAGCCTCGATGCCGATCTCGATTCGCTGACCGAAGAAGAACTCGAAGCGCGGCTGATGGCGCGACTGGAGCGGACGCGGTGAGCGTTGCCGCCGCGCCGACCCGGCAGGGGATGCTGCTGATGGCCGGGTTCGCGGCGCTGTGGGCGGCGGTCGAGGTCATCGCCGCCGGCGCCATGGCTCACCTGCCGGTGGCGCAGGTGGTCTGGCTGCGATACGTCGTCCACCTCGCGCTGATGCTCGTCCTGTTCTGGCCGTGGCAGCGATCGCGGCTGTGGCGAACCCGCCGACCGGTGCTTCAGATGTTCCGGTCGCTGTTGATGTTCGCGATGCCTGCCGGTTTCGCACTGTCGGTGACTTATGGCGTCGGCATACCGACGTTGATGACGGTGTTCTGGTCCTCCCTCGTGCTGATACCGGTATTCGCCCGGATCATCGCTGGCGAGCGCGTGCCGGGCTGGTCGTGGCTCGCCGGACTTGTCGGTTGGACCGGCATCTGGCTGATGCTCGGATCACCACTGCCGACGGTGCACCCTTCTGTTGCTTTCCCGATGTTGATGGCCGGTTCTTTCAGTCTGTACGTGGTGCTCACGCGCCTGCTTCGGACCGAGCGGACCAGCGCCAATCTGTTCCACACCGCTGCAGGCGTGTTGCTGGTCCTGACGCCGATGATGCCGTTCGTATGGGTGCCGCCGACGCTGTCGGACCTGTGCGCGATGGCGCTGGTCGGTGCGCTCGGCCTGGTCGGCCTGTTCCTCGTCGACCGGATGGCGTCGATCGCCGCCGTCTCGACCGCGGCACCGATGGCAGCGCTGCAGATGCCGATCTTCGCGGCATTGCTCTGGATCCTCGGCTCCCGGCCTCCCTCTCCGCGGTCGCTGCTCGGCATGGCAATCGTCGTCGCCGCCGCCGCTCTGGCGTGGCTGGCGGCCGGCCGCGATCGCGGCACCGGCGCTGTCTTGTCAGCGCATTCGATCGATCCTGTTCAAGAACCCCTGACTTCGAGATAAACGATGAGCACCTCACGACCCGACGCGAATCCGGGCGCCGACTCCGTAGCCGCGGAGGTGCCGGCGACGAATCGCCGTAACGTCCTGCAGAGCGCGCTGTCCGCGATCGAGAATCTCCAGGGACGGCTGGCCGCGGCCGAGCAGGCGCGCCACGAGCCGATCGCGATCGTCGGCCTGGCGATCCGGGCCCCCGGCGGCGTCACCGACGCGGACAGCTACTGGAAGCTGTTGTCCGACGGGCTCGACGTGGTCAGCGAGGTTCCGGCCGATCGCTGGGACGTCGATGCCTACTACGATCCGGACGAGAACAAGCTCGGCAAGTCGCGAACCAAGGCCGGCGGGTTCCTCGATCAGATCGACGGCTTCGAGCCGAGCTTCTTCGGCATGTCGCCGCGCGAGGCCGCCGGCGTCGACCCGCAGCAGCGGTTGTTGCTGGAGACGTCGTGGGAGGCGCTCGAGGACGCGGGCATCGCCCCCGACTCGCTCGACGGCAGTCGCACCGGGGTGTTCGTCGGCATCACGTCGATGGACTATTCCCAGCGCATCGACGTCAACGATCCGGCGCGCAGCGACATCTACCTGGCGACGGGCACGGCGCTGAACGCCGCGGCCGGTCGCGTGTCGTTCACGCTCGGCCTGCGCGGACCGTGCATGGCGATCGATACCGCCTGCTCGTCGTCGCTGGTCGCGATCCACACCGCCTGCCAGAGCCTGCGCAACGGCGAGAGCGAACTGGTCCTGGCCGGCGGCGTCAACGTGATCCTCGCGCCCGAGCCATTCGTGCTGATCTCGAAGTGGGGGATGCTGTCGCCGGACGGTCGCTGCAAGACGTTCGATGCCGACGCCAACGGTTTCGTCCGCGGCGAAGGCTGCGGCCTGCTCGTGCTGGAGCGGCTGTCCGATGCCGTCGCGAAGCGGCGGCGGATCCTCGCCGTGATCCGCGGGTCGGCCGTCAACCAGGACGGTCGCTCGAGCGGCCTGACGGTGCCGAACGGACTGGCCCAGCAGGAAGTCATCGAGCAGGCCCTCGCAGCGGCGCGGCTCGCGCCGGCCGACGTCGGCTACGTCGAGGCGCACGGCACCGGGACATCGCTCGGCGACCCGATCGAGGTCGAGGCCCTGGTGGCGGTCTACGGCCGCGGCCGGTCGCCGGATCGCCCGCTCGAGCTCGGTTCGGTCAAGAGCAACATCGGTCACCTCGAGGCGGCCTCGGGCGTGATGAGCGTGATCAAGCTCGCACTCGCGCTCCAGCACCGCCAGCTTCCGGCCAGCCTGCATGTGAAGCGGCCAACGCCGTCGATTCCCTGGGACCGGATCCCGGCCCGGGTCAGCACGCGACTGCACGACTGGGAACCGCAGAACGGGCGCCGGATTGCCGGCGTCAGCGCGTTCGGGTTCAGCGGGATGAACGCGCACCTGCTCGTCGAGGAAGCGCCGCCGGCGCCGTCGGCGACCCAGGAGTCGGTCGGCGCCGACCGGTTCGTCCTGCCGCTGTCGGCCCGCTCCGGCAGCGCGCTGCAGACCCTCGCGGATCGCTACGCCGACCGGCTCGAAGGCGCCGCCGATGGCGACGTCCGCGATGCCTGCATCACCGCCGCCACCGGTCGCGCCCAACTCACTCATCGTCTCGCGGTCATCGGCCGCGACCGCCCGGAACTGCTGCGGCGGTTGCGCCAGGTTGCGGACGGCGAATCGGCCGAGTCGGTCGTTCGCGGCCAGCACGCGCCGGGGACGCGGATGCGTGTCGCCTTCCTCTTCACCGGCCAGGGATCGCAGTACACCGGGATGGGGCGCGAGCTCTACGACCGCGAGCCGGTGTTCCGGGCCGCGTTCGATCGCTGCGCCGCCGTGCTGGACGAGACCCTCGGCCGGCCGTTGCGCGACATTGTCTTCACCGAAGGAAGCGGCCTCGAGCAGACCGGCTTCACGCAGCCGGCGTTGTACGCGCTCGAGGTCTCGCTGGCGATGCTCTGGCGGCACTGGGGGATCCGCCCGCATGCGCTGACCGGACACAGTGTCGGCGAGTTCGCCGCCGCTGCGGTCGCCGGGGTCTTCTCCATCGAGACCGGCGCCCGACTCATCGCCGAGCGCGCGCGGCTGATGCAGGCCCTGCCTGCCGGCGGCGCGATGGCTTCGATCCAGGGCGATGCCGGTGCCGTCGAACGCAGCGTCGCCGCGTACGCGTCGACGGTCTCGATCGCCGCCCGCAACGCGCCAGGATCGCTCGTCATCGCGGGCGAGGGCGCGGCGGTGGCCGCGATATCGACCGCGCTGGCAGCGACGGGCGCGCGGGTGCAGCCCCTGGTCGTCTCCCATGCCTTCCACTCGCCGCTGATGGCCGCCGTGGGGCCGCTGTTCCAGGCGTTCGCCGCGCAGTTCGAATACGCCGAGCCTTCGATCCCGTGGTTCTCGAACCTGACCGGACGCATGCTCGACTGGTCCGAATGGGGCCATCGGATGCCCGAGTACTGGGCGCGCCACGTGACCGAGCCGGTCGACTTCGAGAACGGGTTCGGGGCGCTGCTGGCCGCCGGCTGCGAGGCCTGCATCGAGATCGGACCGCATCCGGTCCTCTGCGGGATGGCCCGCCTCCAGGTGGAGTCGAAGGAGACGCCGCGGGCGATCGAGTGGTTGCCGTCGCTGCGTCGCGGCCAGTCCGCGACGGATGTGGCCGCGGAGAGCGCGGCAAAACTCTGGACTGTCGGGGGCTCGTTGTCGTGGACCGCTTTCGCCGGCGTCACCGGCCGGTCCGCGGTCGCGCTGCCGTTGTATCCGTTCCAGCGCCAGCCATACCTGATCCACTATCCGAAGGGCCCGGTGCGGATGCACGGTCCGCGGGTGCATGAACTGCTCGGCAGCCGACTGGCTATCGCCGGCGTCGTCCAGTTCGAGCGCGTCGTCACTGTCGAGGATCCGGCCTGGGTCGCCGATCACCGTATCGGCGGCGCGGTCCTGATGCCGATGACGGCGTACCTGGAGATCGCGCTCGCGGCGGCCCGCGAGACGGGCGGCGAGGGCGCGCTCGCGATCGACAACGTCGAGGTCGCCGAGCCGATGGTGCTGCGCGAAGGCGCGGAGCGGCTGATGCAGGTATCGGTGTCCGCCCTCGAAGCCCCCGACACCGGCCGCCGGATCCGGATCTTCAGTCGCCCGGCCGACGACGACAAGCAAGCCTGGACGCTGCATGCGACCGCGCTCGCCGGTACGCGAGACGCTGCCGACCAGTCTGCTCCCCTGGCCGAGTGGTCGACCGGAGCCGACCGCGAAGGCGGCGACGCAGTCGACCCGTCGGCTTTCTATGACCGGGTCGATGCGATCGGTATCTCGTTCGGTCCGGCGTTCCGGGCGTTGCAGACGGCCCGCTGCGATGCGACGCGGGGACTGGCCTCGGGCCTGGTGGGTCGTACCGCCGCCGTGGCCGCCGATGCCGGCAAGTACGGCTTGCATCCCGCACTGCTCGACAGTTGCTTCCACGTTGCCGCGACCGCGATCGGCTCGGTCTCGCAGGCGGGCGACGATTCGCTCTATCTGCCCGTGGGTGTCGATCGCTATGCGCTGCAGGCCTGGCCTTGCCCCGACGACGGGCAGCCGCTGCGGAGCATCGCGAAGCTGCGCACGCCCGGGACGCCTGGCGAGAGCATCGTCGCCGACGTCGCGATCGAGACCGCCGACGGACGCCCGGTCGCCGCCCTCTCCGGGGTCCGCTGCCGGCGCGTCCCGGTCCGCGACCTGCGGCGACACTTCGAGTCCCGCCTCGACGGCTGGTTCCAGGCGCCGAAGTGGCGCGAGCAGCGATTGGCCGCGCCGAAGGAGGATCTCGCGCTGGCCGATCTCTGGCTGCTGTTCGACGACGGTGCCGGCGTGGCGAACCCGCTGGCGGCGCGGATCCGGCAACTGGGCGGACGCACGTTGCTCGTCGCGCCGGGTATCGCCTTCGCCACCCCGTCGCCCGATCGGGTCATGATCGACCCGCGGCGTTCCGACGACTACGGACGGTTGATGCGGATGGCAGCGGAGCAGGGGCCGGTACGCGGCGTCCTGTCTTTCTGGCCGCTCCGGCTACCGGCCATCGACGGCCGTCGGATGCCCGGCGCGATCCAGGCGTTCGGTACCGAATCGGCGCTGCTGCTGATCCAGGCGGCCGCGGCGCATGGCGGCGCCGGAGCGCCGTCGCGGATCTGGTTCGTGACATCGGGCAGCCAGGCCGTCGACGGCTCGGAGACCCTGCGTATCGAGCAGGCGCCGGTCGCCGGTCTGGTTCGCGTCGCCGCCACCGAACAGCCGGAACTGCGGGTCACGCAGATCGACCTCGATCCGCAAGGCGCGGCGTTCGAGCCGCAGATGCTCGCGCTCGAACTGGCTTCCGATGACGACGGCGAACGCCAGATCGCCTACCGCAAGGGCGCACGGATGGTCTGTCGGCTGCAGCCGCACGCCTTGTCCGATGCGATCGACATCGACCATGCACCGGAGCGGCTGAACATCGCCGAGCGCGGAACGCTCGAGAACCTCGAGATCGAACCCGAGCGTCGGACGCCACCGGGCCCCGGACAAGTCGAGATCCGGGTCCGGGCGAGCGGGCTCAACTTCCGCGACGTCCTCAGCGCACTCGGGATGTATCCGGGGGTCATCGCGAAACTCGGCAGCGACTGTGCCGGCGAGATCGTGGCGGTCGGCGAAGGCGTCAACGGTTTCAGCATCGGCGATCGCGTCGTCGCGATGGTCGAAGGCGCGTTCGCCAGTCATGCACTGGCGCGCTGGGAGTTCGTGGCGCCGCTGCCCGCGTCGCTCGACTTCGAACAGGGGGCGGCGATCCCGACCGCGTACCTGACCGCCGACATCACGCTGAACCAGATCGCCGCGATCAAGGCCGGCGACCGGGTGCTGATCCATTCGGGCGCCGGTGGCGTCGGCATGGCGGCGATCGCACTGGCGCGCCAGGTCGGCGCCGAGATCTTCGCCACTGCCGGCAGTCCCGAGAAGCGCGCCGCCGTGGCAGCGCTCGGCGCGCGCCACGTGCTGGACTCGCGCAGTCCGGCGTTCGCCGACGAGATCCACCGGATCACCGGCGGCGAGGGGGTTCACGTCGTCCTCAACTCGCTGGCCGGCGCGATGATGGACCGCAGCTTCGAGGTCCTGGCCGACGGCGGGATCTTTCTCGAGATCGGCAAGCGCGGGCTCTGGACGCAGGAGCGCGTCGACGCACTCGGCCGCGGGATCCGCTACCACGTGGTCGACTGCAACGACAACGCCCGCGAGACCCCCGAGATCGTCGGGGCGATCTTCACGCGCGTGCTTCGCGAGCTCGAGGCCGGCGATCTGCCAGTCCTTCCGTGCACGACGTTCGCGTTCGAACGCGCGCCCGATGCCTTCCGGTTCATGGCCCAGGCCCGCCACATCGGACGCGTCGTCCTGCGCCATCGGACGACGCCGCGCGCCGGGCAACTGTCGGTCGGGCCGGAGTCGACCTGTGTCGTGACGGGCGGACTGCGTGGCCTCGGACTGAGGACGGCGCAATGGCTCGCCGAGGAGGGCGCCGGCGCCCTCGTGCTGGCCGGTCGATCGGCCCCGGACGAGAACACCGAGGCGATCCTCGAAGCGCTGCGGGTCGGTGGGACGCGTGTCGTCACCGTCGCCGCCGACGTCGCCACGGAAGAAGGCGTCTCGCGGCTGGTCGACGCGCTGCGCGATCCGGCCAGCGGACTTCCGCCGCTGGGCGGGGTGTTCCATGCGGCCGGCGTCCTCGACGACGGTCCGCTGGGCCGGCTCGACGCCGCCCGGCTCGCGGCCGTCATGGGTCCGAAGGCCGATGGCGCCTGGCGGCTGCTCGACCGGTTGTCCGGGTCCGGCCTGGTCCCGCGCTTCGTCGTGCTGTTCTCGTCGCTGTCGGCGATCTTCGGTGCCGCGGGGCAGGCGAACTACGTCGCGGCCAACGCTTTCCTCGACGCGCTCGCCCAGTCGAAGTCGATGTCCGGCCTGCCGGTGCTCAGCGTCAACTGGGGCGCATGGAGCGACATCGGGATGGCCGCGCGCGGCACGACGGTCACCCGGGCCAATGCCCAGGGGCTGTTGCCGATCTCGCCGAGCGACGGCATCCAGGCGCTGTCGCTGCTGCTGCGCCAGATGCCGGCGCAGGCGGCGGTCTGCCCGATCGACTGGCCGCAGTTGCTGCGTCAGCTCGATCCCGCGTCCGCGCCCCGGATCCTGGACGATGCGCTGCGTCGTGAACGCGATCGGGAGGGGACCGCGTCGCGGGCCCGCCCCGACGCGCCGGCGATCGACTTCGCGGCACTCGACGACGACGTGCGCCCCGGCAAGCTGGTCGAGATGGTGCGGCGGGAAGTCGCGACGGTCCTGGGAATCGGCGAGTCGGCCGACTCGATCCTGGACGACCAGGCCTTCAACAGCCTGGGTCTCGACTCGCTGACGGCCGTGGAGTTGCGCAATCGCCTGCAACGGGCGGTCGCGCGCGGCCTGCCCGCGACCATCGCCTTCGACCAGCCCACGGTGAACGACATGGCACGTCACCTCGACGGGCTCTTCGAGCCGAGAACTGCCGAGGCGGCGGAACTTTCCGGCGAACGCGAGGTCACCACGCTGTGAGCGAGATCCGCGCCCTGTTGTCCCGTCTCCAAGTCCTGGGTATCCGTCTGTCGCTCGCCGGCGAGGATCTGCGGGTCGACGCACCGAAGGGCGTGTTGACGCTGGCCCTCAAGGAAGCGCTCGTCGCCAGCAAGGAGGCAATCAAGACGCATCTTCGGTCGTCGGCGGGCCGGCGGGCGGAACCGGCCGTCGGCGCGGCGCTCGTGCGTTCGCCGACGCCGGGCTCGCGAACACCGGCGTCGCACATGCAGCAGCGCCTCTGGTTCCTGCGGCAGATGGACCCGGCCGGGACGGTGTACAGCATCCCGGCGACATTCCGCGTGAAGGGACGGCTCGATGCACCGGCCTTTCGTCGGGCACTGGACGATATCGTCGCGCGCCATGAAAGCCTGAGGACCCGCTTCGAATCGTCCGATGGCAGTCCGATCTGCGTCGTCGATCCCGAAGCCAGGCTGTCCTTGCGCGAGGTCGACGTCGCGCACGACAACGGCGCCGAGGAACGGGAGAGCCAGGTCAGCCACCTGGTCGACGCGCTCGCGGCCGAGCCCTTCGACCTCGAGCGGGCGCCGCTGATGCGGGCGCTGCTCATCCGGCTCGGCCCGGAGGAGCACGTGTTCAGCCTGGTAGTCGACCATATCGTCGCCGACGGCCTGTCGATCGCGATCCTGCTGTCCGAACTGAACGTGCTCTACCGCCGGCATGTCGGCGCGGCGTCGTCGACCCTGCCCGAGCTGCCGGTCCAGTACCTCGACTATGTCCGGTGGGAGCGAGAGCAGTTCGATCGCGGGGTCCTCGACGAACCGCTGGCCTTCTGGCGCGACCAGCTCGCGGGTCTTCTGCCACTGCTCGCGCTGCCGGCCGATCGACCCCGCCCGGCGGTCCAGTCGTACCGCGGCGACCGGCGCATCCTCTGGATCGATCCGGGCCTGGCCACGCGCCTGAAGGAGGTCGCGAAGGAGCACGGTGCCACGCTCTACGTCGTGTTGATGGCCGCGTTCCAGGCGCTGCTGGGTCGTCAGACCGGCGAAGTCGACTTCGCCGTCGGGACGGCGATCGGCAATCGTCAGCGGGTCGAGATCCAGCGGGTCATCGGCTTCTTCGCCAACAATCTCGTGCTCCGGGCCGACCTCGCCGGCGACCCGACGGTTCGCGAACTGATCGCGCGGACGCGATCGACGGCGCTGCGATGCTTTGCGCACCAGACGATGCCGTTCGACCTGCTCGTCGAGCGGCTGGTGACGGCACGCAGCCTGAACCATGCACCGTTGTTCCAGGTGATGTTCATCCTGCACCAGATGAACCTCGACGGGTTCGAACTGCCCGGTCTCGAGTTCAGCGCGATGGAGCAGAAGATTTCCACGGCGCGGTTCGATCTGTCGGTCGACGTGTTCGACCTGCCGCAAGGATTGCGGATCTACCTGGAGTACAGCACCGACCTGTTCGATGCTGCGACGATCGACGCGCTCGGTGCCCGTTTCGCCTTACTGCTGGAGCAGTTCGCCCGCGATCCGGATGCCACGATCGATTCGTTGGACGTGCTGCCGGCGGAGCAGCGCGAACAGTTGCTGTTGCGCTGGAACGGGACCGGGCAATCGTTCGAGGGCGAGGCGACGATCGACCGCGTGGTCGCTGTGATGGCGGCGCGCGATCGGTCGCGAGTGGCGGTGGTCTGCGGGCGCGAGCAGCTGAGCTACGGTTGCCTGGAACTGGCCGCGGGTCGGTTCGCGGCGCGGCTGCTCGAGGCCGGTGTCGGGCCCGGTGAGCTGGTCGGGGTCTCGCTGGCGCGCACGCCGGCGATGGTGGTGGCGCTGCTGGGGATCCTGAAGGCCGGCGCGGCGTACCTGCCGCTCGATCCGTCGTTTCCCGAGGAGCGGCTGGCGTTCATGGTCGAGGACGCCGCTGTGAAGGTGGTGGTGGTCGATGCCGACGAGGCGGGCGCCGGGGACGAGGCCGGGCAGGCGCCGGCGTACGCGGCCGGCTGCGCGGTGCTGCAGGTGGACAGCCAGGGTGGCCCCGAGCAGGCGGCGTTCGGGCCGGTGCAGGCGGTCAACGCAGCGCAGGACCTGGCGTACGTGCTGTACACGTCGGGCTCGACCGGGCGCCCGAAGGGCGTGCAGATCGAGCACGGGGCGTTGATGAACTTCCTGCGCGCGATGCAGCAGCAGCCGGGGCTGGAGGAGTCGGACCGTCTGGTGGCGGTGACGACGCTGAGCTTCGACATCGCGGGGCTGGAGCTGTTCGGGCCGCTGTCGGTGGGCGCGCAGGTGGTGATCGCCGCGCGCGAAGAGGCGAGCGACGGCGAGGCGCTGGCGCAGCTGCTCGAGCGCCACGCGGCGACGGTGCTGCAGGCAACGCCGGCGACGTGGCGGCTGCTGCTCGAGTCGGGTTGGAAGGGCCGGGCGGGGCTGAAGATGCTGTGCGGCGGCGAGGCGTTGCCGGCGGAGCTGGCGCGCGCGCTGCTGGCCACGGGCGGCGAGCTGTGGAACCTGTACGGGCCGACCGAGACCACGGTGTGGTCGACGGTGCATCGGGTCGAGCAGGTGGCCGGGGCGACGGTACCGATCGGGCGGCCGATCGCCAACACCCAGGTCTATGTGCTCGAGCCCGGGGGCCAACCGGCCCCGATCGGAGTGGCGGGCGAGTTGTGCATCGGCGGAGCGGGGCTGGCGCGCGGTTACCTGAACCGGCCCG